>JAJZZQ010000064.1 GCA_021797525.1 Thermoplasmata archaeon
CAATCCTCCTAACTATGCCCTCCCCATTAATCTCATAAAACCCAACATGATCCTTTTCTCCTACATTCAGCATTTCAGATACTTCCTTTGGTAATGTGATTCTTAGGGAAGACCCTCTGGAAGACGTTCTTGTTACTGCGATTAGTTTTTCTGTCATTCAAGGGGTAATAAGTGGCATAAGTTAAGTTCTTTGTTGTGAATATTACCCGAGTCCAGATTTTGGATCATAATTTATCGGAAATCATTGCAAAGCATTCTGATGGCTATTTCAGCAATTATATATGCCTAAATTTGCGGAATTTAGTTATGATTCCTAACACTATGAGGGAAGAATAACTCACAATTCATATCGATGGTACATAAAACATAAAGTCACTGGCATAGGTAATTTTTTTAACCATATATGCTTATCTCGATATGGATTCTTATGTCGATAAGAGCTCAAATATAAGGATAATTCATCTTTCAGACTTTCATTACAAGAAAGAATTCGAGAAGGACTTTGACAAAATAATGGAAATTATCAGGGAGAAAACTATGGAGAGAGCTACTGTATGTGAGGCCAAAAATGTGATAATATTATCTGGAGACATAGCATATAGTGGGGCAGATGAGGAATATTCAGATATAAAGTCCCGACTGGAAAGACTTAGGAATGGTGTTAATGCCATTGGGATTTTCAGCTCTCCAGGAAATCATGATATTGATCGAAAAAAGTACAGTACATCCTTACTTCTCAATATGGATGATGTAATTAAACATGAGGATTGGAACCAAATAAAGGAATTGGAAAGTGAGGTTCATTCGAATGCTAAGGCCACAGGCTCTGACCCATATCTTGATTCATACCTGAAATTTTCTAGGGAATTGGAGAAAAACAACAAGGTTAAGGTAACTTACAACGGACTAACTGGCGTGGCAAAATTGGTACTAGGAAACAAATACTGCGTTAATATTCTGCTTCTTAATTCTGCTTGGCTTTTGAGCCCGTCATACACCTATTTTGGATATATTGGGGAATGCCAAATTGAATCAGCCTCAAAACTGGTTGAGCCATGCGAAAATGGAAATTGCTTTAATATCTCAGTTTTTCATCACCCATTCCAGGCACTTGTACCAGTGAGCCAAGATTATTTTCCAGATTTAATGGACCTTTCTAACATCATTTTAACTGGTCATGTTCATAGGTGGCAATCATTTATCGGTATTTCATCTGAATCTGAAAAATATGGACGCTTCCCCGGAAAATGTATTATGGTGGGGGCTAGATGTACCAGAGAGGAGCATAGTGGGGGAAAGTATCTTCCAGGATTCAATATAATTGAGCTAAAATTGAATTTTGAGAACAAGGTCTTCGATTCTGACATATTTAAATATGTGTGGATCAATGATGAAACCATAAGTGTTGAAGATAAGCATCCGTTCTTAACAATCAACAGCACTAATGAAAACCTGTCTCTCAGATCATCTAAATATTTTGAAAGTCATGAAATCGATTTGATAAAGAAAGCGCGGAAGTCCATAAAATTTTTCACAAACGTTGTTCGGAACTATGACATCAGTCACAAGAAACTTATTGAGGCACTTATCGATGCCAGAAAGAAAAATTCAGACATGGAGATATCATACTGGACATTTTTCCATGATGATGAGGATTATCTGGGGGCACTTGTAAGATTAGCTATTGGTTGCAGAATTTATTACGTTCCGGAAGAGTATTTCTCAGAACTTAGCAGGAGTCTAGGAGGAAAGGGTGTGAGAATAGTAATGAGTGATGAAACCAATTTAATCCGAGGACATGCTAATGATTCCAAGAGAGGTGCTACTTTTTTACTTTCTTATCTGGAAAATGATCCCGTTGGTGTAAGGGGATATTCAGAGTTTTGGTCTGAATACCTAGACCCCCGGAGGGAGGAGTATGAAGAAAAAGGTTTAAAAAAGATAAAAGAATACTTCTCGGAAGGCAGTAACTCAAACCAAGGAAGGGCCTTGTTGAGAGTTCTTGTAGATCGCGAGAGGATAGAGACTCATGACAATTTCCTCTCTCAACTGTTTAACGGTACTACTTAAAATGATTGCTTTTATATTACATCCAAAAGTAACAGCGTATGGGGGTTGTTAATGAAGCAAGTGATGTGTCCTTACAAAGTAATCATGTTCGGAGAACATACTGTAGTCTATGGGGGGAGTGCTTTGTCAAGCTCCATAGACTTGTTTGCAGTTACTGAACTTTCTTTGACGGGAGACATGGGTGTGAGTTCCAAGTTTGTTGATGGAACCTTAAGATATCTTGGAAAGCCTTTAAGATCCGTTTCAGTGAACTCTGATATACCGCCAAGGAGAGGGTTTGGAAGTTCATCTGTTGTTGTGAGCAGCATCCTGAAATTGTACACAGATGGTGATAAGCCGGAAATAGCGAGGAAAGCATTTGAAATAGAGCGTAAAATCCAAGGTTCTGGCTCGCCAATAGATACAACAACCGTTGTTCAAGGGGGAATGATTGCGATAAACAGCTCTAGAGGAAGCAGGTTATGGGAAATAAAATATGGAGGTGCATCTTGGAAATTTAGCACTATCAATGCTGGAAATGTAAATCTCCTGATTGTTGATACCGGAGAGAGGGCTACTACAGAAACAATGGTTGCTCAAGTAAAAGGCAGAATTCAGAATAAAAACGAAAAAATAACTAGAATCTCTGATTTAAGCAATCAGGGAATTAGAGCGTTTCAGAACAAGGATTTTGAAGAAGCGGGATTTCTGATGTCTGAAAATCACACTGAACTCCAGCAGCTGGACATATCTACCAAGCTCATTGATAAGATTGTTGATATCGGTAAAAAACATGCTTTTGGGGCAAAATTATCCGGAGCCGGTGGTGGGGGTATTGTAGTAATATTGACCAGAGAAGAAACTAAGGCTCAACTCAAAAAGGAGCTCGGAAGAGTCAATGGAATAGTTGTTTATGACACTAACAAAGAAGAGAAAGGGATAAGAACTACAGGTTCTTAGCATGTCCGTCCCGTCCCAATCGATAATGAACCAGCTTATACCGAGTTAATCTGTAATCCTACATATATTCATACAATTCTTCCTTATCTCCCTAATCATTGATTTCACATCTGAATCCAGGATGGAGATCGTCTTATCTGCAAGAGAAAATTGAAATATTTAACCACCGTTTACAAAACAAGTATTTAGTTTGTTGTGATTTTTTCACTAATTCTATGAATATGAAATAAAGGCAAACTGATCGCTGTGGCACAAACATCCAAATGTGACACATCAATAAGAATAACATGACCAAAGGAAATAACAAAGATTCTGGAAGTGAAAGAAAATGAATATGTCAGGTTTTGCGAGGAGAATGGAAAGGTTTGGGTTATAAAGGTTGAATGAGATGCAATCTCGGATTAGGGTTATCTGCACAATTTCTTATCTGAAGGACAAATATTTTTAGTTAGACTGAATATAACGTACCTGCTCCGAAACAATAGTCAGCAAATAATGAGAGGATGTGGAAATAATGAGTGATGAGAAAGCTGCTGTATTGATAGACAATTATTACTTAA
>JAJZZQ010000038.1 GCA_021797525.1 Thermoplasmata archaeon
CCCCTCAACCCATTTTCTCATTTCCTTACGATCTTCATCTTCAAATGGAATGTTTAGATAATGCTCATACTGCGTTGTTGTGGTATGGCCTTGGCTTAATGCAATCTGCAGTGCCTTGTCCGGATAATAGAACACTAGCCATGATTCCCAGGTCTTCCTAAAAGACTTGTTGTTTATGGGGGCTCCATCGAGGATTCCTTTTGAGAGTCTTCTCAATTTCATGTCCAGGGCAGGGAGCTCGGGTAGCGGATGTGGCACCTGAAAGAGATCCGGGATCAGAGTCTTTCCCATATCCGACAGCCGGATTGCCCTTTCCCTCTGTTTTGCCTTTACCTTAAGCATGGATCCTCGGGGTAGATAGATGAACTTTGCATCAAGCCAGTCAGGGTTCTCTCTGAATCTTTGTAGCTCTGCATACCTCATCCCTGTCAGCAGAAGAGATGTGCATATCCTCTTAGTGTTTGGATCCATGGCATCCCTTAGCGTTTCGAACTCAACAGGCCTGAGGATCCTAACCTGAAACATCTCCGAAGATCTTACTATGGGTCTCAATAATGCTGTTAAGATACTGATAAAACTTAACACTTTGCATTGTTTTAGGCTATGATGGGACCACCCATTGTACCTTTGAATATGTAAAGGACGTTAAGTTTTAAGAGAAAGTTAACATGTTACTGCCTAGTCTGGCCATATTTTACTAAATTCATACTCTAAAATCTCATATATTTGCCACGCTTTTCTAACAGAATCTACATCAATTTTCATTTTTCTATAATAGTCAGCGTGCTCCCTCATTATTTCCAAGGTTTTTAGTTGATCTTTCAATGGAAAATCTAACCCATTTTTTACCACTTGTCTTTGGGCATCGTTTCTAAGCTTATTGTGACCTATTTTATCTTCTTTATCTGAAGGATATAATTTGAGCTTCAAATATGCGAAAACACCGTAATAGATCCTGCCAACTATCGTCCGCTCATTGGAATGCTTTAATTTAGGATCAAACTCCAGACCTGAAAGCTTTTTGGCAAGGTTGATATAACCAATAGGGTCATCCGATAGTCCCATATCTACCAATCCAGTTGTATGAATGTTATGTCTGATAATTTATTGAAATATTCACGAAATTTTTTTTGTTGCTGCTTCTTGCTCTCGATTACCCTATTGAATGAGTTTCGGAGTTCACTCCAAACCTTAGGGATATCGTTCTTCCGCAAATTTGGTACGAATACCGTATATATCGCATCAAATTTCTTCTCTTCTAAATTTTTTTGAAATTCAAGTTTTATGTCTATATCAAAAGCATATTCTGAAGTTTTTAACCTCCAAACTTTTGGAATCTCATCATTTATTGATTTCAATACTGTTTTCATTGCTTTATTATTTAGCTTCCCAGGGATATGCCAGTCAAACTCTACACCACGCTCTTTAGGTTCAACTTTCGGATTTTTTGAGTTATTGAAACTAATGATCGGAGCAAATGTATTGTTTGCGGTCAACGTTTCTAGTATTGGACTGACTCTTTTGCTTCTTAATGCCATAACTTGGTCATACCGCACTATATCGTCATAGCCAACAGATATATTCACACTTTGCTTTGGTACCTCAACCTTGGAGTCAACTGCAATATGGGGCAGGCCATAAGATTCTTCTGGTAGATTAAGACTCATTTGTTCCACCTTCCTTACCACGCTCTTCTTGCTTTTCAGAATTTCTCGGAATAGTAAGAGTTTGCAAATTGTAAAATAGATTCAATAAATTTCTCCAATCAATTAGAATTTCTGGTAGAATTGCCAACCTTATTTTAAGTTCACTCTCGCTCAGGTTGGTCATACTTGTAGATTCAGATTCCTTGAAAAGACCGGTGATTGATTTTATAAACTGAATGATTTGATTAACTGATCGTCTAAATATATCAGGAAAATGACCGGCGCTATTACAATTATTTACAATCTTTGAAATTCCATATTGTACTGTCTCAGAATACCATTCAAGTGATTCTACAAGCATTTGAATAATAATACTAATCTGAGATAGCTTTTCGACGTAACTCATACGCTTTAATTCTTGGCTTATTCCTTTGATGGGTGAACCATATATTATTACTTCGTCATCTATTCTTCGTAACTCTTTAATTGCCCACTCAAAAATTGGTTTGTTTAATTCACCTTCTCGGGTGTATTCAGAGAGGTCATTGGAATTTATCTCAGACGCATAATAATCTAAATACTTAACATAATTATTGAAAAACGTTAAAACTAGTGAACCTTTATCGCTGGTATCCAAAATATTAGCACTCAAGAGTTCTATTGCTACACTTCTAATTTTTGCACTATCTTTCTGAAAATTTGCCAAAAGTTGGAGGTCAATTCCAATTCTTCTTGAAATAAATCCTCCAAGAGCCATTAATAATATATCATCCTGACTAAGGGCTTCTCTTAAAATGGCCAAATCTGAAAGGATTCTATTGCCCTGAATTGTAACCAAGTCGTACCTTTTTTTTGTAATTGCATTTCTGGCATTGGAAATGTTCTCAGAAAATATTCCAAACATTATACCTCTACTTACTTACATGATTATTAAAGGTATTATTAAAATTTATCAAGAAAGTCTAGGCGAAACTTCGTTAATCAGCCATCTTGCATTATTCATCACTCTGTCCAGGTTCTCCTTTCCAAGGCCCTTTCCATTCTTCTTTGCATCATCAAGCCATCCCTTGATATAAGCTGCTGAGTCCTCCCTGAAGTCAAACCCGAAATGAGCACCAACAAGGTACGTGGATAACTCCGCCTCAGTCTCAGCAAGGCCTCTGGGAAGCTCCTTCCTGTAGAGGTGCTCAAGCCTTGCATGGGACATCTCATGGATCAGGGTGTGCAGCACATTCACATCTTCACCCGGGATCTTCATAACCACTATCTTCTGGCCTTCTCCTGAATGTGCTGTGTATCCCCTGGCACCACTATTGATTTGGGATTCCTCCACTTCGTAATGATCCTTTGCAATCTTTTTCAGAGTGTTATACAGGGATGTGGCCTTAACATCCTCCTCAACAGGTTTGGCCTTTCCGGGAATTGGTGTTGTCTGCGATATGTCATAGACTTTGCCAGTACTGAATACCTTTGTGAAACCTCCACCGGCAGTGTTAAACTTATCCCTGACAAGTTCCTCTATTGCCTCATCGCTGAGCCCCTCTTCCCGCTTCTTCTCAATGAAGTCCTTCACCTTTCCAGGGACGTCCTTACGTGCAATGTCAAAGGGATAGAAGATACTTATTGCAAATTCATTGTCCAGTCCCTCTATTCCAGAATATTCCTATATTTTTATGACTTGGCTATCAGGCTTTCTGGTCATTTACCGTTCTTTGTTTTCAGGTAATAACTATCTCCTTGAGCCCCATTCTCTACTGATTTATTCATGGAAACCACTGATGATCTGATCTCTCCGGAAACATGATAATGTGTGATCATTCACCATTCCCACTGCCTGCATATATGAGTAGCAAATGGTAGTACCAACATAGCTGAATCCAATTTTCTTCAGAGAAAGGCTCATTCTGTCCGAT
>JAJZZQ010000056.1 GCA_021797525.1 Thermoplasmata archaeon
GTTTTGCCCTCCACTGACTGTCCAGGCTGAAGAATTCATCAAGGGCGGAATCATCGAATCCCCTTGCCTTGAAGGCTTCCCTGAACAATTCTGGGTTCTCCCTCAGGAGATGGATATCTATCATCCTGCTGTTATATCAAGAGGATTAAAAAGGATTTCAAGAATGATATGTTAGAATCCGAAGTGGTTCATTTATGTCTTTACCCAAGGACAGACTGGTAATTGAGTTACTCTTCTACAGTAAGAAACTAGAATTGACTGCGCAGGCTGAATATTTTTACAGGGTGGAGATTTTAAATGAAGTGATATGGAGAATGGCTGAGACAGGTAAATCTCTTTAGAATCTGTAAATAAAAAATCCGGGAGGGGGAGTACCTCCCTGATCTTTGAGGTGTCTTCAGCTTAAAACTGTTCAGAGATAGGACCAAGAACCACCGTATTCAGAGTCGTCATCTGAGCCATCATTGAATTCTTTTATTGTTCTTGACTCCAGCTTAACTGATGGAACTTTCTTTATAGATGAAAGCCTGCTTTCAACATCCTTTTGCATGAAACTGTGCGATAGATTTTCCTCCTGCATTTTCATATTTGAGTAGAATCCTCCAGTGAAGGAGAATATGTTCAGAAGAAGGATAGATCCTGGCATTATAATTGCCAATGTCTTAATTATTCCATAAGTTGTATATAGGTCATTAAGAACCCCTGTGTACGCTATCAGATTGGACTGTGAAAACTGCAGAACCCCTGTCGAAAAATACGTACCTGTAGAGCCCAGAACTCCAGTTTTGAAAGGAGACAGCGCAAGTGTAATCATTATTATAACCGCAGTAGAAACAAAGCTCGAAACAAGTGCCTTACCTATTGTTCCTGATTTTCTTCCACCGAGGTAGCCTGCAATTGCTGGGCCGGCCACTGGAACCCACCAGAGCATCATGGAGAAAATAAGCGAATAGAAAATCCCCTTACCCTGAGAATAAACTGAGACATCGTAGCTTTTTCTGTTCTGCCTCGAAATCTTCTCAAGTTCAAGACCAAATATCCTGTTCTTGAACCTCTCAAACAAACTGTAGGGTGGTGTCATCTCTTTGTCAGACAGACATATTGTACAAAGTATTTAAGTATTTTGAAAGTGCCCGAATTAATCTCAGGCCCCATATTTTTCGTCATTTCCAGACAATTGCCTCATGTATTGCAGCACATCACCACTTCCCAGGCTCAGGGAGCCATTCATGCAGGAGATCTCATCAAATAACCTTGCCCCGTCTCTTCTTGTTCCCGGGGATGACATAAGAAGTGGGAGAGGATCCCCTGAATGCTCTTTGAAATCACATGGTGTGGAATGGTCGCCTGTAATGCATACCGTAACATCAATATCCATTATCGGTTCCAATGCTTTGTCAAACCTCTCTATGACTCTTTTCTTCAGGATAGCGTCACCATCATGGCCGGCAGCATCTGTACCTTTGATGTTCACAATAACAAAGGTAGAATTCCTCATCTCCTCAACAGCAGCTTCTATCTTGTTCCTGAAATTTGAATTTACGGTTCCTGTGGCTCCCTCGACTTCCAGAACTTTCATTCCCAGCAGAGAACCAATGCCCTTTACCATTGGTATGCCGGCAATACATGTACCATTGAACCCGTATTTTTCTCTGAAAGGCTGCAGTTTGGGAGTTAGTCCAGCACCTCTCAGCAGAAGTTCATTAGCAGGCATCTTTCCATTCTCCTTTCGCCTGAAATTAAATGGGTGTTTGCCCAAGATTGATCTGGCCTCTGCCAGATATTTATTCAGGACCTCTGCAGTGAAAAGCGCGTCCCTGTCTAATGCCCGAACTTCCTTAACTTTTGCCCCGGATGAGTGCGGATCTGTATCTGTAATCCTGTCACTTAGACCATCACCTTTTACCACCAATGCTGCCCTGTGTTCAACTCCTGCTTTGACCTGAAATGAGAGGCCATCCATTTCCATGCACAGAGCATCTGCAAGTTCAGAGGCATTTTCATCCAACCTCCCGGCCCTTCTATCCAAGACTGTGCCTTCCGAGTCTGCAGTTGCAAAATTGGCTCTGAAAGCCAGGTCACCTCCGGATAATCTAAGACCCAGCCCCATAGCCTCGAATGGGCCTCTTCCTGAGTAGAAACGTACAGGATCATAACCAAGAAGAGACAGGTGAGATGTGTCGGAGCCTGTAGTCATTCCAGGACTAACGGAATACATAAGGCCACCCAATCCTCTCCTTATGAGGGAATTCAGATTGGGGCGATATGCGGCCTGAAGTGGCGTAAGGCCTCCAAGATCACGACAGGGCCTGTCACCAAGGCCATCCATAACAATGAGAAGCATTGGTATTCCCAATTCGATCACGTGCCCTCTTCCCAGCTATCGGAATATTTCATCTGTTCATCGCTGAGGGTGTCAATTTTGATTCCCATGGAATCCAGTTTTATTTCTGCGATTTCGTAGTCAATCTCTCTTGGGACTGGAAATACTCCTGGCTTGAGGCTTTCATGATTCTTCAACAGGTATTCAGCTGTAAGGGCCTGGACAGCAAAACTCATATCCATGATCTCAACAGGGTGGCCCTGCCCGGCTGCGAGGTTCACAAGCCTTCCCTCTGCTATTAGATTTATTTCGTTGCCATTTTCAAGCCTGTACTTGCGTACAAAGTCTCTTACCTGCTTCTTCTCAATAGATCTGGATTCCAGTTCGCTGAACGGGATCTCATTATTGAAATGGCCTGAGTTTGCAAGAATCAGATTATGCTTGGCGGTAAGCAGATCCTCATATGTAATTATATCCCTCATTCCAGTGGCTGTGACCACCAGATCGGCAGTCTTAAGAGCATCCCTCATTTTCCTGACGGTAAAACCATCCATTGCAGCTTCAACTGCCTTAACCTGATCCACCTCAGTAACAGTAACAAGGGCTCCCATCCCTTTCATTCTCATTGCTATGCCTTTTCCACACCACCCATATCCTGCCACCACAACGCTCTTGCCTGCTATGAGTGTGTTGGTTGCATTCATTATACCATCGAGTGTGCTCTGGCCTGTACCATATCTGTTATCGAAAAAATGCTTCATCTGAGCATCGTTCACATCAAACATTGGGAATCTCAGTATTTTCTGCCTGTCCATTGCTCTGAGCCTCACAACTCCTGTGGTTGTCTCCTCGTTCCCGCCGAAAATGTCCTTCTGAAGATCCTGCCTTTCCTGATGGACTATTTTTGTAAGATCGCCTCCGTCATCAATAATGATGTTTGGTTTCAGATCAAGAGTTTTGTTCAGATACTCATAGTATTCAGACTCTGTCTCGCCTTTCCTGGCGTATACTTCCATGCCTCTTGTGACTTTCAGGGATTCAACGACGCTGTCATCTGAACTGAGTGGGTTGCATGAAGCCATTCTCACCTGTGCACCCCCTTCTTTGAGAAGATATGCAAATACTCCTGTCTTCGCTTCCACGTGAAGGGCCATTGCTATGCGAACACCCTTGAATGGAAGTTCCTTCCTGAACCTCTTTCTGATGGCCGAAAGAGCGTCCATTCTCTCATAAGCCCACTGGAACCTGAGGTCCCCCTTTTCAAGATTTTCAGTCATATATACAGTGATTGCGGATCAAGATTTATAATTACACCCTCGCCCATCCTGGAAACCTGAAGGAACTTCAGTTTCATCTCAAGGCTGGAACTGAAGAGCGGCATGCCATCACCCTCAATTATTATGTTTCCAAGATAAATATAAAAATAATCTATCCTTCTGCTCTGAATCAGCTGATTAATGACATCCCTCCCGCCTTCCACTAAAATCTTTCTGAACCCCATGCTGCCAAGATCATCAAGGATATTTTCCATGTATAATCCTTCCTTTTCCTTTCTTACAATTCGAGCATTTCCTAGCCTTTCTCTGCGGGAAGAGGAGAAAATTATGGTTTCCTGCTGATCATTCAGTACATTGGAATTCTCTGGTATCCTGAGCTGTTCATCCAGAATTATCCTGGTTGGTCTCCGATCATTTTTCAGGAATCTGTCATTAATGCCCAGATACGGATTGTCGTTGATGATCGTTCTGGCTCCAACCAGAATTGCGTCTGACTCGCTCCGAAGTCTGTGGACACGATCCATGTCCTCATTTCCGGATATTCTGACTCTTCTTCCGTTCCTTCCTGCCATCATTCCATTGAGGCTGAGTGCAACATTGACCGTGACTATTGTGTTATGAGCCACAATTCAAGTAACGCTAATTTAAATTAAAACTGATCCTGCATTCTTTTTGCAATTTTCAAAACATGTATATGCATCACCTGCATTTCATTGAACGAATGAGGATCAGCGACATTGGACTTGCAGATAACTTCCTTAACCTCTTTGGCGGACACGATTATATACTTTATCCCCACCAGAAAGATGCAATCTCCCGCATAAACGAAAGGAAAAGCCTTATCCTCTCAGTGCCCACGGCATCAGGGAAGACACTTGTTGCCTATGTTGCCATCTTCAAGGAATATCTCAGGCACGGAAGATGCATATATATCGTGCCTCTTAAGGCCCTGGCCTCGGAGAAGTTTGAGGAGCTAAGGGAACTCAGGCAATTTGGGATGAGGGTGGGCATTTCTGTGGGTGACTTTGAAGAATCACCTGAAATACTTAAAAAATTTGATGTTCTTGTCTGTACATCAGAAAAGGCGGACTCACTGTTTCATCATGATCCTGCTATGATGTTTGATGTATCACTCATTGTGGCAGACGAGCTACATCTTGTAGGCGATCCCGGCAGAGGGCCCAGGCTAGAGATGTTCCTTACTGCAGCAAAGTACATGAATCCGGACATCTCTATTCTTGGACTTTCTGCCACTATAAGCAATACCACTGAACTTTCCGACTGGCTACAGTGCGACCTTATCAAGAGTGATTTCAGGCCAGTGGAGCTTAGAAAAGGTCTGATCTCTGACTCCACAATGATATTTGAAGACGGTGAGAAGACTAAACTCAGGCGGAAAATGGAACTGCAGGATGCAGTATCTTATTTCATTAACCAGGGAGGGCAGGTTCTTGTTTTTGTAAATTCCAGAAAAAGATCTGAGGACACGGCCATCAAACTTTCGCTATCACTTGGGCTTTCATCTGATGAGAGTTTAACTGAGCCAGAGGAAAAGACTGACAGGTTTGCCAGGATCCTGGCCACCATAATTCCAAGAGGGGTTGCATTCCACCATGCAGGACTTTCTGGCTCTGATAGAAAAATGGTGGAGGATAAATTTAAATCTGGGGACCTGAAGGTCATTGTTGCTACGCCGACACTTGCAGCAGGAGTTAATCTGCCAGCTAGGGCAGTAATAATCAGAGATATAACACGTTTCTCCGATGGCGCGGTGGGATACATCTCAAATACTGAGGCGAACCAGATGCTTGGAAGAGCGGGAAGACCAAAATTTGACACAGTAGGGTATGGCGTCATATACTCTGCGAATCCATCCTCCATAGAAAGGATAAAAGAATATTTCAATGGAGAACCGGAACCTGTAAATTCAAATCTTGGAAATGGAAGAATGATCAGGTTCAACACACTTGCACTTATATCCACAGGACTTGGATCTACAAAAGAGAACATACTCAAATTCTTTCAGAAATCACTGATGGCAGTTCAGAAAGATCTGAAGGGAATGGAACCTGCACTTGACTCTTCCATACAGTACCTAATAGAGAATGGCCTGGCAAAGGCATTAGGAGAAAGGCTTTCCATTTCCCAGATAGGAAAACTTGTTAGCGACCTCTATATTGACCCGCAGACAGCCATTCTATTCAGGGACTATCTTAGCAATGGAAACTATGAGGATGAATCCGCTGTCACAATAATATCAATGTCCCAGGATCTGCAACCCATAAATATGAGGAGTAGCGAACAGGAATTGGTCGAGGAGTTCCTGATTTCCCGGGAACTCCCATACTTTGACCTGGATGACTATGAGTCAAGGATAAAGACTGCTATGATCCTGCTGGACTGGATAAATGAGGTTGGAATAGATGTAATTTGTGAAAAATACGGAATAGGGCCCGGAGACATACAGTCAAGGATAAGCACTGCAGAGTGGATGGCTTTTGCACTTGGGAGAATGGCCCACATGCTTCTTCCACAGAAATCCTCATATTTCCAGATGCTGAGCCTTAGATTGAGGGAGGGGATTAAGTCAGACATAATGGAGCTGACGACTGTGCCCAACATAGGTAGGGTCAGGGCCAGAAGGTTATACAATGCTGGAATCAGAAGCGTTGAACAGCTGGCATCAGCAAATGTCGAATCGTTGAAAAGGATTGCAGGATTTTCTGACAGGCTCTCTGCCGAGACAATCTCACATGCCGCCCACTTAAGGGATATAAGATGACTATTCATGCGTCTGTTTCTAAGACTATAGCACAGTCTGCCATAGAATGGCTCAGGGCAAACAAACTTATTGACGACAGTTTCAGGATCCAGAATACAGGTTCAAAAGTTCTGATACCACTCAAGACCAGTAGTCTGGGGATCCCCCCTTTCGAAATTGAAATTCAGGATCTGGCTGGAAAGAAGAGAGAGATAAAGAATAAACCTGTGTCAGCAAGAGCCTCCTTTGACCATCTTGGATCAGTGGCAATATTGAAGATCCGGGACATTAATCGGGCAGTGGAGGTAGCACAGTCTATTCTCCACACAAATGCGAGCATCAAAAGCGTCTATCTTGACAGAGGAATTACAGGAAGGGAAAGGATCAGGGACCTTACTCTCCTAGCAGGAGATCAGAATTATCTTGTTACCCACCGGGAGAATGGACTCAGGTTCATGTTTGACCTCAGAGAGGTATACTTTTCCCCAAGGCTTGCAACCGAACGCCTTCTTCTATCCAAGAGATGTGCTGAAAGCGAAAAAGTGCTGGACATGTTCTCTGGAATAGGCCCATTTGCAATAACGATCGCAAAGCTTGCCGGATCGAATGTTAGGTGTTTTGACCTTAACGAGAGATGCATATACTGGCTTAGGAAGAACAGTTCCCTGAATGGAGTCACTGAAAAAATTTCAATGGAGGCTGGAGATTCAGCGACCCTGATTGAAAGTGAGGGGAAATTTGACAGAATTATAATGAACCTGCCGCATAGTGCGGGAGAATTCCTTTCTTTGGCAATGAAACACCTGAACCCTGGTGGAGTGATAAATTACTACGAGATATCCAATTCTTTTGAGCTTGAAAAGAGAATGGAACAGATCAGAGATTTGGGCATGGTAATTACCAGGAAGAGAATAGTTCACGGCTACGCGCCCGGAGTTTATATGCACTCACTGGAGCTCTCCATCAGAAGTGGATTCAAGCCAAGTGTTTTTAATGAAGATTCTAATTGATGTAAAGGATTCCGATCATCAGATCTAAATGATTTCCAAGTGAACGCAATGGAGGTGAAAGTTATCTGGAAGGTATAAGGGGAAAAATTGCTGATAGACTTGGTAACCTCACCACTGAAGTTTACGAGAAGATTTTGCTGGAGGAAATAAAGAATAGCCCTGTCCCTAGGCATGTCGGCATAATAACAGACGGTAACAGAAGATATGCAAGGTCCAATGGCCTTTCCACAGATGAAGGCCACCTGAAGGGAAAGGAGAAACTTGAGGAGGTCCTTGAATGGTGCATGGAGGTCGGTGTTGAGATCCTAACTGTCTACGGGTTTTCAACGGAGAACTTCAAAAGAAGCAAGAAAGAAGTGGATTTTCTTTTCAGGCTTATAAATGATGCTTTCCTTGATCTACTGAAAGACAAAAGAGTATACGAGAACAACATCAGGGTCAAGGTTATTGGAGAAACTCATGTGCTTCCTGAATACCTCAGGGAAACTATAGAAAAGGTGGAATCCACAACAAAGGGATTCAAGAAATTCAGATTCAACTTGGCAATTGGCTATGGAGGCAGAGAGGAGATAATAAATGCCATTAAGAGGCTTTATGGAGATATCAATTCTGGAAAAATTGGCATTAATGATGTGAATGAGAGCCTCTTCCGGAGCTATCTATACGACTCTTCTATCCCTGATCCGGATCTTATTTTCCGTACAAGCGGGGAGGAAAGAATTTCCAACTTTCTGCTCTGGCAGTCCGCATATTCCGAGCTTTATTTTTCAGATGTGAACTTCCCTGAACTTAAGAAATCAGATTTCTTCAGGGCCATAAGAGATTATCAGAACAGGAAGAGAAGATTCGGTGCATGAATGTATATCGGCATAGATGATACTGATTCCAGGGAAAGGGGTTGTTCCACATATGTTATGACAGAGATCATAAGGCGTAGCGGCCTCGATCTGATAGGATACCCCAGACTTGTAAGGCTTAATCCTTCAGTTCCATGGAAAACAAGGGGAAATGGAGCTCTCTGTGCCAGGCTAGGGAGGGGAAAAAGAGAGAAAAAGGCATGCGGACAGTTTGACGGACAGACAGTTTATGCTTTTGAATCATCTGAGGAGACCTTAAGCCGTGAAGAATTGATTGAAATTTCTGCCAGAACAATATACGATCTGGCAGAGCTTCTCGATGAAGGTACAAATCCGGGAATTGTGGTTGGCGATACTCCAACATCTCCCGATATATACTGGAACAGTGTAAGGGGGATCGAAAGCATAGAAAATGTAACTGAGAGTCTGAAAAAATCAGGACATTCCTACCTCGGAATTAAGGAAGGGCGCGGCATTATCGGTGCAGCAGCTGCACTTTCCTGGAGGCCCTTAATGAGGACTTATGAGGCACTCATCTACAGATATCCACATCCGGAGCCTATTTCTTTCCAGACAAAGATGAATGCTGCAATGATGGCATTGAATGTAAAAGGTTCGTTCAATGATATTGATATGCACAATCAGTATCCAGCCATATTTCCAAGAGAGAGAACACCAGTAGTTATGGGGATAAGGAGTACTGATGACTGTGATCTCCTCGCATCTTCTCTTGAAATTGCGGACAAAAATGGAATATCTTATGATAGAGCTATGGTCTTCGAGACAAATCAGGGAACGGACGAGCATATTGAGTCAAACCCCTCCACTCTGGAAGAGACTCATTCCTACAGCATTCCATGCACTGTAAGAGGGTATCCATACAGCATAAGAGGATCACACTATTTTGTCGAAGTAGACTATGCTGGTAAGTCATTGAAAGCGGCTGCCTTCGAACCTACAAAAGAATTCCGGAAGATTTTCAGAGCTCTTTTGCCGGGTGACAGAATAACAATTTTTGGTTCCTTCAGCCAGGGAGTTCTGAATATAGAGAAGATGGAGGCGGTTACACTTTCCCTGGCATATTTGAGGGAAAATCCAATCTGTGATAAATGCCACTCCAGGACTGATAACCGTGGCAGAAATGATTACAGGTGCAGGAAATGCGGCTCTGTTTACACGACTCCCCACTACAGGATCGTGGAGAGGACAATTGCACCCGGCAGATATGATGTTCCAGTTATAGCCAGAAGGCATATTTCAAGGCCGTTTGATATAGGTGGCGCAAAATGACCCTGGTGGCGTTGACAGGCATACCAGGAACTGGAAAAAGCACCATATGCAGCATACTAAGGAAAATGAATATAAACTGTTATGAGGCCATTGAGATATGCGGTTCCAATAATTGTGTGGAAGGTGATACGGTTGACATTGATTGCCTTTCATCTCTCTGGGCTGGAAGAGATGAAAAGAATGTAATTATTGCTTCTCATTATTCACATCTTCTAGGTGCGGATTACGTAATCATACTTGAGCGAGACCCAGTTACAGTGGAAAAGGCACTTGTGGCTAGAGGATACAGTACTGAGAAGGTTTTTGAAAATATGGACTCCATGTATTCGGATATTATTTATCAGGAGTCACTTGATCTGAACCCTTCCACACGGATTTACCGCATAATGAATCAGGAGGGCAAACAGTCGGAGACTGCAGAAGCCATTATGAAGATTGCACAAAACATATTCTCAGGAAAAATCTCCACATCTTAAGGCACAATACATATTATATCAACAATCACGATCCAAGTTCATGGTCCTGGATAGCCTCAGAGGAAGAGCAGACGGGTTGATCTCCTCCCTGAGCAGGCCATTCATGGGCATTAATCCAAACACAATCTCCTTTCTTTCTTTGGTTCTTGCTGGGCTTTCCGGATTAACCATCTGGATTGGAGGAATTTATCTTAGCCTTGCTTTCATTTTCCTTATCCTATCGGCACTCTTTGATGCAGTCGACGGAAAAGTGGCCAGGACCAGAAACCTCTCCTCTCCACTGGGAGATCTGGTTGACCACGTGCTGGACAGATACTCTGACATTCTTATAATGATCGGCTTCATATTCAGTTCCCCCGGATCTGAGTTTCTAGGTATAATTGCCCTGATCGGTGTTCTTATGACCTCGTATATGGGTACTCAATCCCAGGCACTTGGCCTGAAGAGAAATTACTCAGGTATACTTGGCAGGGCTGACAGGCTGGCGTTCATGATGATATTTATCCTGATTCAGCTGCTGGTACCCTTCTCCATTCACATGCCGCTTTTCAATCTGACTCCCACAGATATTCTCCTTCTCTGGTTTGCCATAGCTGGAAATGTGACAGCATTGCTGAGATTCCGAGACAGTTATTCATCACTGAAGAGTAATTAGATAAGAGAATTGATCACTTCTGTAACCTTTTTGTTAATTTTCTCTGCCTCTTCCATGCTCCTTCCATGTCCGTAAATGCGCATTATGGGTTCAGTGCCTGATGCCCTGACAAGTGCCCATCCCCCATCCATGTAAATTTTAAGCCCGTCTGTCCTGTCAACCTTTTCTGAAAGTTTCTTTTTATCCAGATCATTGAGGATCTTCTGAGGGTCCTTCCCAGCTACCTTAATGATTGTTCTGTAGAGCCTGAATCCTGGAAGCTCTGAGACAATCTGTGATAAAGTTTTCCCTCTCTCGGCAATAAGGTTGAGCATAAGGGCAACAGTCATGGCACCGTCCCGGCAGTACTGGTGTTCTCCAAAAATGACGCCACCGTTCTCCTCTCCTCCAATTTTTGCATTCTTCGCTATTATTGTGCGTGAGACTATTGGTGCGCCCACCTTCGTTCTTACTAGATTGAAACCCTTTTCTTTGGATATATGCTCCAGGTTGTCTGAGCTGCTCACTGGCGTTACTACTATATCACCTTTTCCTGCAATACTGGAAATAAGAAGGGAAAGTGACTGATCACCGTCAATGAAATTCCCTTTTTCGTCTATGAAAACAGCCCTGTCTGCATCGCCATCATGGGCTATTCCCAGTGAGAAATTGCCGGATTTCATGACAGATATCAGATCCGCCAGGTTTTCTGGTTTAGGTTCAGATTGCCTGGATGTGAAGTGCCCATCAGGGTAGGAATTCAGCTCCACCACGCTGCATCCCAGGTCTCTGAGAAGTTTAGGAGTGGTGTAGTATGCTGCCCCATTTCCGCAGTCCACAGCAACCCTGAAATTGCTTTTACGTATTTTGGCTGCATCAACCTTTGCTATCACAGAATTAATGTACAGGTCTCCACCTCCAGGATCACTGGTAACACGACCAACGTCACCCCACTGGCATAGTTCCCATTTCCCCTCGGACAATGCGTCCTCTATTCTTATCTCATCTTCCTGGCGCAGTTCAGTGCCATCCTTATCTATGCATTTGATACCATTGAATTCCGGAGGATTGTGGGATGCAGTTATCACAATTCCATATAGCCCATGAATCTTGCAATAATACTGGACTGCGGGAGTTGGGAGTATGCCAAGGTCAATAACATTAACTCCTGTTGACAAAACCCCTGACATGACGGCAGAGAAGAGCATTTCACCGGTGTCTCTTGTATCTCTGCCCATTGCAACGGTCTTTGAGCCAAAAATAGAGGCAGAAGCCCTGCCAACGTTCAGGGCAAAATCAGACGTAAGATCTCTGTTCGGAGTGCCCCGTATCCCATTTGTGCCAAACAGCTTTCTTTCTCTTTGCATAGTTTTTATAATAGTAGCCCCGTATTTATCATTATAGTGGGACTATTGGATGCTTTTGTCCGGAACCCTTTATATCATGGATCCTCTGTTCTATCCAGTGTGTACTGTCGCCCTCTCCATACTATAGATTTCATTCCTCCACCCTTTACGAGGTTGTAGAAGTACACAAATGGTATCATGAACTGTATGAGAAATCCGCTTTTCCAGTGCCTTCCTGACCTTTTTGAGGATCTAACTGCATTTATAACTGCAGGAAGAAACAGCAGAAGCACAGGATAAAACGGCCAGAAAACAACTGAAAGAACAATTGCTGACAGGAACTCAAATATTGTTGCACCATAAAAGAGAAGGCCATAACTAAGGACTTTCCTGGTTGCATATATGGACAGTGCAGTCTGTCTGTTTGCCCATTCAACGAAGGTGTTAAAATCATCCGGAGACCTGACAATGGGGGCTGCATCCGGGACATATGCTATTCTGAGTCCGTATTTTCGGCATATCTTAGTAATTGCAATGTCGTCCGAAACATAGGAACTGAAAAAATCCAGATCCCTGCCAGCAAGCAATTCGGATCTGAATGCCAGTGAGCCTCCCCATCCAAATCTCGTCAGGTTAGATTGCATCATCCCCAATCCCACATAACCCCAGACCATCTTTACTTTAGACCAGAACCCTCCGACAGGATCGAAGAATGGGAATGTTGTGGAGATTCCAACTGTGTTATCCCTGAGAGGTGCTATCAATGATGAAAGCCATCGATCACTGACAACCGTATCGGAATCCACTATTACAGTAACATTATGTGAGGCATGATCCGCTTTGATAGCGGAAACGATTGCATTCACTTTTCCACTCCCTTTTCCGGATTGTGATATGATGTGTTCAATTCCAGCCTCATTGAGAAAACTAAGGGCAGGATCATCCTCTGAATCCACGACTGCGAGAAGCCTGAAATCCCCATGTTTCTGGTTTTTCAATGCGAGGATGTTATTCTCCATCTCATGATCGATGCCCCTGCATGGAAGTATAACAAGAACGGAAGTTTCTGTGTCATTCCCATAGTTCTCGCTCTGGCCGCGAACCAAAGATATGTATAGAAGACCTGCGAAGATGAGAATGTTAAGAGGAATAAAAAAGTAAAGCAGAAAATCGTGAATAAGAGGGGACATGTCTAAACAAGTGTCATATCCTCTGTATCAACCTGCCCGACCCCATCTATCCCACTGAGGGCAGCCTCTACACTGTCAATTTTTCCCTCTTCATCGGGGATGATTATCTCGAGCCTCACGGCCTTGAGTCCGAAAGCGACATCCTGAACCTCTACTTTATTGAGTGTACACTTTCCCTTCAATTTTTCCTTGGCAGCACTCATGATTGTATTTATATCTCTGTCCGCATCCTCTGGAAGAATGCGCATTACTACAGCTACGTCTCCCACTCTATTCACCTAAGGTCCAACAAAGGAGCACTTATTGCAAGTATATCTGGTAGAATGTTCCCTGCAGTTCTTGCATCTGCCAATCAGTTCTTCCCCGCATTGAGGGCATTCGAATATTGAATATCCAGGATCAACTAGACCAACACCGCACGATGAACAGTTTTCCTTGTATCTCATAAATTCACTTCTCACCTGTAAATACCCGCCATTTCAAGATGAAACAACAGTTTGCTGACATTTCACATGGATATATAATCTTTTCAAGAATCATTGCTGCAGTAGACTACGGAATTGGCTGTGTGATCATTTCCTGCCTTTCTCAAGCTCCGCCCATTTTTTCTCCAGCTGAAGCTTGAGTGCCTCCGGCTTCTTAGCCTTTTCATCGGATGACCTCAATTCCTCAGGGATCCTGAGACCTTCCTGTACATCATATTTGAAATTGATTATGGATGATTGGGAAAGTTTGTATTTCTTTGAAAGATCTGAAATTCTGCCATCTATTGTCTGAAGTATGTCCTTCATAGCGCCATATTCCATGTTCTCCTGTATAATCCGCATTATAGTGTCCTTAAGACTTTCTCCATCTCTCTGCAATAGGCTTATGGCTAAAAATTCTGATTTTGTAAGCTCAAGAGAGTAAGTCTCCTGACCATTTTCTTCCTGATCCTCATCAGGTATTTCATCTTCGGGCATTTTGGTTCATCCTAATCTATGACGACCAGAATGCATACAGGAGACATATAAAAAAATATATGCTAACCAGGTCAGTTTGAGGACCTGGCTGCAGCATCCCTGTATCCCAAGGCATTGGCGAACTGGATATCCTCCTGTGGTATCTTCACCATAGCACCTGGAGCAAGTTTCTCTAACCTGTCACCAATAAGGGATGACCCTCCTCCTACTGGTATCAGAGCGGTTATTCTGTCCAGCTCCTCCCTGAGGTTCTCCCTAAGTTTGTCAAGGATCCTGTTAGCGAGGTTAGCCATTATAGGCTCTGAAACTTTTGGGCCCCCCACTTCACGCTGTTTGAAGAGAACTGTCTGGCTGATTGCTTCCCTTGCCACATCGTTAGGCACAATGAAACCAGTTTCCTTTGCTATTGCCTTTGAAATTCCAGATACAAGGTCCCCTACTCCTGCCTGAATACTGAATGACATTTCAACAACAGGCTCCATGTTCTTCAGATTTACAGTCAGAACATCAGTTGTCCTTGAACCTATATCCACGACAACACCATATCCGTACTGTGCCTTTAGCATGCCCTTGTCAAGGAGGTACAGGGCTGCTCCTACTCCCTGAGGCCTCATTATCAGTTTAGTTATGTTGAATGTCCTTGTTTCGCCAGCGACCGATTTAATAGTGAACTCCTTTCCCTGAAGATACTCCTTTGCTGCGTTCAGTTCATGTTCAAATGTACCAAGAGGAGTCCCGCTTCCCAGAACTATTTCGGCCTTGTTACCATCCTTCCCTGCGCCGCTCATCCAAAGGGCACCTGCAAGAAGAGGCAGGGAATCTGGATCGGAAAGCCTTCCGTCTCCCTGCGGTTCTCTTACACCTGCACCTGTTGCATCATCGCCGAAGAAGAACGGATCACTGTCATTAATTGTCAGGATTGTAGAAGATCCTCCTATTCCCCAGTTCTTCGCCTCTGTAGCTGCCCATCTGGATGGAAATTTGGACCTTCCAGAATCCGGGCCCACAACTTTCGTGTCACCATATCCCAAGTCTACTCCCAATACTATCAATTATTCACCTCTCGTGAAAGCGTCAGACACTACCACATTGTTGTCCATGTCTACACTTTTCATAGTGTATACTATTAGTTTACACTGTGGTAAAGTATCCCATTGATTGTGTAAAATGTATTTAAATTTTTTCTATTTGACCAGGCAATTTCGCTATCTAAAAATGGCTAAAAAACTGAATTTAACAAAAAGTGAATCTTTGATACATTTTTTAGCCTGCTACTCAATCGCACGACTTGTATCAGGTACTGCCGAATTAAATATTCAAAAGTAATACCACTGGTATGGAACCTTCTTTAGAAGCAATGTATAATCATTTGAAAGCCCTCAGTGAAAATGGAGTCAGCGAAAAAAGCAGAGATGAAATGAAGAAAAGAATCGCGGATTCTATAATTACTGCATATGGGGCAATGAACGCCGAACCTGTTCGTATTGCCAGGTCAGCACTGTTGCCATCAAAGGGAAAAAGGAACGGAAGGATATATTTCAGCAGAGATGAAGCACCGGTGGATGTAGCCGCATTTATTAACGGCACCATGACAAGATATCTTGATTATAACGATACCTATCTCTCAAAAGAGGCAATGCACCCCTCCGACAATATCCCCCCTCTTATTTCACTTGCCCATAGCCTGGACCTCAATGGCGAGGATGTTATCAGGGCAGCCAACCTATCATATGATGTCGCTGCAAACCTTTCTGATGAAGCATCCATACGAGACAGGGGGTGGGATCATGTCACATACATATCAATATCTTCAGCAGCTGGACTTTCAATGCTGCTCCATCTGGACAAAAATAGATTTGAACACGCAATCAGCCTCTCATTAAACAACAACATAAGCATGCGGCAGACCAGAGCTGGAGAACTGAGTATGTGGAAGGGAGCCACGACTGCAAATGCCTGCAGGAACAGTGTTTTCGGCACGTTGCTTGCAGCGGAGGGTTTCACGGGCCCTTCACCGGAATTTTCTGGAGAGATGGGGTTTTTCAAACAGGTATCTGGCCCAATGAATATAAATCCAAAAAAAGATGCTGTTCTCAGAACAATGATCAAGAATTATCCAGTTGAATATCATGCAATGAGTGCTGCTGAAGCTGCTAGTTCGATACATGAGGAACTAAAAGGCGAGATCAAATCTGTTAGTGTTGAAACATTCAAAGTTGCAAATGACATAATAATAAAGGACCCTGAGAAACTGAGACCCAGAACCAGGGAAACAGCCGACCACAGCATGCCTTATATTGTTGCCTATTCCCTGATATATGGATCGCCCGGCCCGGGATCATATGAGCAGAAATACCTGAAAGAGAGCAAAATACTCAATGTTATTGACCATTCGAAATATGTTGTTACAGATAGGTTCAACAAGATGTACCCGGAATATCTGCCGGTCAAAATTTTAGTTGAAACATCATCGGGCAAGTATGAAAGGGAGATGGATGTACCCAAGGGCCATCACAGGAAACCATATACTTGGGATGACTTGCTTGAAAAAGGAAGGAAAGTAATGGGTGAAGATAATTCAAAAATCCTTATTGATGTGGCAAGACGTTTTGAAAAGATACAGATAAGAGATTTCATGGAGGTGATATCTGATGTCCACTTTAAGGGATAATTATAATTCAGGGCCTTCAGGCTTGAAAAGACACCTCTCGGAAGGCTTTGTTGAGGCGGCTGGAGTTTTCAATGGCATCAGTGCCCTTCTAGCACAGCAGGCAGGATTCAGGGCGCTATATCTTTCCGGTTCAGGTGTTGCAGGGGCAATGGGTCTACCGGACCTCTCCATGACAACCCTATCGGAAGTTGCTGACGAGGTCCGCAAAATAACATCGGTGTCCGAGGCCCCGCTAATAGTGGATGCTGATACAGGCTTTGGAGAAACCATAAATGTGATGAGGACTGTGAGAGTCCTTGAAGATGCAGGAGCTGCGGCGTTGCACCTTGAGGATCAGGTTCTCCCAAAACGATGCGGCCACCTCAACGGAAAGAAAGTGGTCGAGATGGAGGATA
This sequence comes from Thermoplasmata archaeon, assembly GCA_021797525.1. The sequence goes on from JAJZZQ010000056.1 coordinate 17,193, forward strand.
TGGGAAAGAAAATTATGACGGCAATAGCCTCCAGACATAATCCTGATTTTATGATCATAGCAAGGACTGATGCCAGATCCGTTAATGGCCTGGACGATGCTATTGAAAGGGCACTTTACTACGTGAAGTGCGGTGCCGATATGATTTTCACAGAAGCACTGGAATCAGCCGGGGAATTCAAGGAATTTTCATCAAAAGTCAGATCACCGCTGCTTGCAAATATGACAGAATTCGGAAAGAGCCCGCTTCTCTCAGTCTCAGAGCTGAAGGACCTGGGATACAGAGCGGTCATATTCCCGCTTACAGGATTCAGGGTAGCTCTCAAATCGCTGCAAAAAACTTATGAGGCTCTTCTTAAAGATGAAACACAGAGAAACTTCATAGATGACCTGATGACAAGGAGGCAATTTTATGAGGTCATTGGCTATGATGAATATGAAAAGGACGACAGAGACATATTCAATATAAAAGGTGAAAAAGATGACTGAAATAAGTGTTCCTAAGGGGCTGGTTGGAGTTATAGTGGACAAAACAGCAATATGTACTACCGATGCTGAAGGAAATCTTGTCTACAGAGGTTATAAAACTGTAGATCTGGTTAATAAAAAGACTTTCGAAGAGGTTGCATACCTTGTTGTGCATGGTGATCTCCCCGATAGTGACCAGCTTAAGGACTTCAATGAAATGCTGGTGAAAAACGGAGACATCGACTCAAAGGTCCTGAAGATTATTGACCTGCTTAAGGAGAAGGACTTGATGAAGAACCTCCGGTCAATTATATCACTTTACCCATACAGGGCTCAGGATTCTGCTCATATGCTTCCGGAAATAATTTCTAAGGTCCCGGGGATAATCGCCCATTCATATGCAGCGGAAACCGGTAAAGCTGTCGGCAGATCTGAAGCCCAAACTTACAGCGGAAGATTCTACCAGATGATCACAGGAAACACAGATGCCAGAAAATCTCAGTTCCTTTCAAAACTAATGATTCTCTACATGGAGCATGAGTTCAACGCTTCCACTTTTGTTTTAAGGGTTGCTGCATCAACACTTACTGACCCTGCTTCAGCATTCACAAGCGCTCTTGGAACCCTCAAGGGGCCACTCCATGGCGGGGCAAATGCTGAGATACTTGATTTCTTCAAAAGCTTCAGGAATGAAGATGAGGCCGTAAAATTTGTTGATACACAGCTGGAATCCGGAAAGAAGGTAATGGGATTTGGCCACAGAGTTTACAAGCAGAAAGACCCCCGTGCCCAGCTCGTGAAGCAGCTTATGAAAGAGCTGAATCCAAACTCTAAGGAACTGAGAATCGCTGAAGCAATTGAGGCAAGAGTCTGGGAGAAAAAGCATCTTCCTGCAAATCTTGATTTCTATGCTGCAATACTTATGGATCAGCTGGGGATTCCACAGGATCTCTATACTGCCATATTTGCGGCAGCCAGAGTTTTCGGCTGGTGGGCGCACTACGAAGAACAGCTGAGGGATAACAAGCTAATAAGGCCTTCTTCGGAATATGTAGGTCCGAAGGACAGGGTTCTCTGACATCAGAGAATCTTCAGGTCTATTTTTTCAGATTTTCTGTTGAAAGCCTGGTAATCCGAAATTCTGTAAGGACTGGCAACGATTATGTGAATCTGGCCTGTATTGGAGAACATTGAAATATCAGCATCTGAAGGCAATGCCACCCCTGATGGATGTGAGTGTACACTCCCCACAACTGAAAAATCAATCCCCTTATGGTATAAATTGAATAACGTATGGTGATCCCCCTGAACTGTTCCAGGAAGCATAAGGATCTCATAGATTATCTCATGCTCTGCCTTCAGGAAAGCTCCAAATTCCATTGGATAACTGTCTTTGGAGGCTTCCATTATCATTTTCAGTGTACGGAGCCTAATTGACCACATTTCTTATCAGCTTCTCCCTTATTCTCTCATAGAATGAGTTTCTGAATGTCACGAATCTTGCCCTTTCCGGTGATACAGTGATCCTTATGTCGTCGTTCTCGTCCACAGCAAACTGCTCCTGACCATCAACAATCAGGTCACAGGATTGCTTCTTTCCGAATATCCTGAGGTTTATCTCTTGGGAGCTTGGTATTACAAGAGGCCTGCTTCTTGACCTGAACGGAGCCAGATAAGTTACGACCATGGCATCAAGCGTCGGGTAAAGGATTGGCCCTCCAGCACTGAATGAGTATGATGTCGAACCTATTGGTGTTGCCACTATTACACCGTCTGAGGTTGTACTGTCAAAAAATACCCCATCCACAAAAAGCCTGAACTTCCTAATCTTGGCTATCTTGCTGGAATGCAAGACAACCTCATTTGTTGAGTCTATTATCTGAGTTCCATTTATGGTCAGTCTGAGCTTCATAGTCTCTTCCACCTTGTAGTTACCCTTTATCAATTTGTAAACTGATGACTCAACCTCTCCAATCTCGACCTCTGACAGGAATCCTAAACTTCCCATGTTTATTCCAAGGACTGGCCCCTTCGCTAATTGCAAAGATCTGAGAACAGAACCGTCCCCGCCTACTGTTATAAGAATGTCAGCCTCCATTGATTCTATGCTGTTTCCCTTTCTGTTGAGCATCCGGGCTGCTTCCCTGTCATATATAACGTCCCAGTCATCGGGAAGTATCTCTACGATTCTTCTGACAATGTTTGCGCATCTCGTGCAGTCCTTTCTTACGATGAAACCTATCTTCATTTCAGGGCCTCCGCAAATTCTCTGCTGCTTGCGCCGATTATAGCTTTCCTCTCCCTGACATCCAGTCCCATGTTAAAATCATTGAATTCACCGTCTAATACTACTCCTCCGGCTTCCCTGAGGATAAGTACACCTCCTGCCACATCTATATTTCTAAGTGAGTTGTAATCACCGACATATGCCATAATATCCGCTGATCCATTTGCCACAAGACAGAGCTCAAGTGAAGCACATCCAAGAGAGCGAATTCTCCAAGCACCCCTGAGTATCGGGGAAACGTGATCATGTCCAGCTCTTCCAAGACCTCCCAGAGCACATCCCAGGGGATCCACGGAGACATGTATCCGCTTCCCGTTTGCAAATGCTCCTTTTCCCTTTACAGCATGATAATTGGTATTCCTGGCCAGATCCGCAACTATAGCAATCCTCGCTGAAGACAGGTCCTCCCTTACAACTGCACCTGAAAATGAATAGAAAGGGATTCCGTTTTCCGCATTGTATGTTCCGTCCAGCGGATCGACCATTAAAGATTCATCATAGCCGAAATCAGTAAATCCGCTCTCTTCGCTTATGAGGTTCAGCGGCAGGTCCCTTTCGTGTATAAAATTCAGGATATGGTCATCACAAATTCTGTCAAGATTATGGGTTGCGGTGCCGTCTGCACCCATCCCGATTATGATGTTTCTGTTCCCCGAACCTGATTGTGCGGAAACAACTTCCCTTAAAGAATTTCCAAGGTCAATAAGTTCTTTTTCGAGATCTGACACAGTGTCAATATTATAACACTCAAGATAACCTTTCTGGGAAAAAATTAGAAAATCAGTCTCCGACAACACTGTCCAGCAGAAGGTTCAATCTCTGTGAAAGCCTCTTGAGAGCATAATCCAGCACATCCAATGCCTTCAGTGAGCCGTCTGTCTCAAACTGGAACACGTATTTGGTATCATCCTCTATTACCTTTACGTCCGGGTTATCAAGCAACTGTGAAAGAAAAGTACATCTGTTGTCATCGCTGAACACTATCTTTTCGGAATTCTCGGATACAACTGAATCAGGGCAGTGATTCTTGAAGTTTTCCCAGTCCTTAACCTTCTTCTTCTCAACCAGAAACTCCCGATGATACTTGTAAGAGACACCTGAGGTTACCTGCCACTTAGTATGCTTTTTCCCCGTGCCCAGTATGGCTTCGGCTGTAACGAGGATTGCCTGCCTCGGTCCAAGCTTTACAATTGGAATCTCTTTATCTGCAGGAACAAGATCTGACTTTCCTACAGGCTGCAGATCGCCTGAATTCACTACTCCTGAGCCTATCTTGTTTATTGAAAATGTCATTGTGCATAGGGGGCATCCCTCACCTTTGCAAGAGCAATTTTCCCTGAAGTTCATTGAAAGATCTGAAACAATAGGTACCAGAGAAAGCCGATGTGCCACTATTTCATCGAAAAGTGGGAGTGATGAGTCGTATACATTGCCTTCACTGTCTCTTATCTGGCCATGATGAAATATAACTTTGTCTATGGCTAGCTTAGGGATGTCGTCCATCAGAGTTCTTCTCAAGGCATTCGCTGTTGATGGTGAGAGCCCATCCACGGTGAAACGGATAAAATCATCAGACATTGTATTTATTGTCAGGGACATCTGTTTATACTCTCCTGCCTCTCTTGCCGCCCTTCTTTTTTGTTCCATCATGGGGAATTGGGGTTACCTCTTCAATCCTAAGAATCTTGAAGCCAGCTCTGGAAAGAGCCCTAATTGCGCTCTGAGCTCCTGGACCAGGAATCTTTGATTTGTTTCCGCCTGGAGCCCTTACCTTGATTATTAGATCCGATATCTCCTTCTCTCTCAGTTTTTCTGCGACCAGATCAGCCGCCTTCATTGCTGCATATGGGCTTGACTCATCTCTGTCATTCTTCACTACCATGCCGCCAGTTGCCTTTGCAAGGGTTTCAGCCCCTGTTGGATCAGTTACAAGAATTATAGTATTGTTAGCTGAGGCAAAAATATGCGCTATACCTGTTTTATTCATCTTCCTCGACCTCTCCTTCCCTGCCTGTCATTCCTGCCACGGTTGCGCTCAGGAGGAGCTTCCTCCTTCTGCTCTTTTTCCCCATTTGGAAGGACATTGCTCATGATTACCTGCCTCATTGGATGAAGATCATCTTTAAATGGGGAGTTTTCAACGTATTCAATGCTGTCTTCCAGTGAAGCCTCGACCATTATGCCGGGGATGGTAACTCTTCTTCCATTCATGGTAACATGGCCGTGCGTAATCAACTGCCTCGCCTGTTTAAGAGTTCTTGCAAGGTTCCTCCTGTAGACTATAGTCTGAAGTCGTCTTGCAAGGATTGCTTCAATATCAAGCGAGAGGACATCGTCCAAGGTTGCATTGCCACCAAGAAGCTTGTATCTGTTAAGCCTTGCTATGAGGGCATCATACTGTTTCTGGGCATTTGGATCATTATTCCTAAGTTTGGCCTGAAGATCTCTAGCCTGGCTTCTGAAATTGTCAAGGAATGACTGCCCCTTCCAGAGTTCTCTCTTATTCTTCAGTCCGTATTTTTCAACGATAACTCTCTCAGAATCAATTCTGTCTTTTTCCCAAGGGTGTCTTGGTGTTGAATATGTCTTGTGCGGAAATTTAGGATCTCCCATTATTCATCACTCCTTCTTCCTCTGTACTCCTACCGTAAGACCTCTTCTTCCGTTGGATCTTGTTCTCTGGCCCCTTACTTTTTTACCCAGTTCATGTCTTATGCCACGATATGACTTCATCTTCTTCATGAGGTTTATGTCGTCCTGAATTATTATGTCAAGATCATTGGAAACAAGATTAAGATCCTCACCGTTCACTGCATCTTTTCTGTGATTCTTGGCCCATACTGGAACTCCCTCATATTCCTTTGACTCCACATAATCCCTTATCCGGTCTGTCTCTTCTTCAGCCAGCTCCCCAATCTTTGCTTTACCATTGATGTTGAGTTTTCTGGTGATAATCTGTGCCAGCCTTGGTCCAATCCCCTTTAGATCAGATAATGCCAGCTCAACGGATCTTTCACCATCCAGATCCTTTCCCGCAATTCTTACAATATACTGGAAATTCTCCTTTTTTGCATCCTGCTTCTTAGGCTCCTGTTTTTTATTATCCTGCTTGTTATCCTGCTTAGATGCCATTGAACCATCCTTTG
>JAJZZQ010000059.1 GCA_021797525.1 Thermoplasmata archaeon
TCGGCTATGGTAGGTTCTAAGAGTAAATATATATCATAACTATAGTATTATTAATATACTTATATGAACATGATACTTTGAGTTTTCAGGTGATTTGAGATGAGAGTGGATTTGCCAGACACAATGACCGCAGAGGACGGCATTGTCTTTAACAGCGATAGATGGGAGATGATGGCTCGTTTCAGTTACACTGGAAAATCTGGAATTAATTTTAGATTCGATTACGTATTTACCCACCGTGTTACCGGGCTCAGGGCTGCTATACTTAAACTTTCAGGTAATGGACAAAGTAGGCACAATCAGATCTCTGCTCTGAGTTTAATTTCAGGGTCGGAAAACGATAACATAAAGTTATTCATTGCAACCAAAAAGCTGAAAGGTACTGAAAAGATTGTTGTCAAATCTCTGAATCTGAATCACATAAAAAAAGTTGGAACCTTTGATCAAGCACAGAATGTAACATGGATAGGGGAATCTAAAAGCCCCTGTGGAGGGAAAAAGAGGGATAAAGCTGCTGTAGTCAGGGATATCATAAATCTACTTGAGGACCATGAGTGCAAGATAACCGAGCTCGTTTACAAATGCAACCTGAATTATTCAAGGGCCACAGAACTCATTGATGAGCTTATGGTTAAGAAGATGATTGTAGTGGATAATCACGAAGGAACGAAAGTATTCCGGGCCACAAGGGAGGGCTCTGAATTTGTCAGAAAACTTTCTTCCCTTCAGCTATGAGGCCAAGAGGATGCGAACATAATGATAGTTTTAAGTCCTGTATTCATTTTTGTTCCTGTTTTCATAATTTCACTTTCCATTCTGTTGTCTTTGTTAGTGGGAAAGTATCTTAAAACAACAACTGAAGAACTGTCAAAGAAAATGCAGGAGATAAATTCACTCAATGAGGCAATCTTTATGAAGCACCTCCTGGAATTTTTTGTAACAAGTGAGGCAAGCAGGACTGTGGCAAATTTTGCATCAAAAGCTGTTCCCTCAGAGATAATGTCCTCTGGAGATTTCAGATTGTCAGTAAATGCATTTCAGGACGTTGAGGAGCTCCATAACTATATGCAATCTGTTCTCAATCCAAGTGTAGAGTATTCAAAACTCAGTTACATGTCTAAATTTCTGCCAAGGATCATCGTGCTCTATGGCATAATATTATCAGCTACAACAGCGGCATTTTATGTATTCTCCACCGTTTCAAGTTACAGGCTCATGGATGCTGCAATTGGCTCTTTGTTTGGTTCCACTCTCCTGTTCAGCCCCCTCATTGTTTTTCTGATGATTGATTTTTTCAGGCATGAAAACAGAATAAGGGTGAATGGGGCATGGGATGAGTTATCAGCAAGGCAAGACAGAGCATGATAAATAAAACATGCTGAACTATTGATACACGATAATTCTTTTATTATAATTTTCTGATGTAGGAAAGATGAGTTTAAAACGATATGTGGAAATTGGTGTTGTCCTGGCAATACTGGTATTCATCTTTTCCGTAACAGCATATTCAGGAGAAATTCCTCCAGTAAGCACGATTGCTTCAGAAAGTATGACTCACTCCGATTACTGGACATACGGAACCATGAATGTTGGGGATATAGTATTCGTTAAGAAAGTGGATAGCGTTCCAGGAAACATCGTTACATATGTTGTTGGAAGAGAGACAAACTATTCAACATACGGAGAATATGGAAACGTTATACTTTACAAAAATCCTTCAGGCACAACAATAATTCACAGAGCGATTTTTTACCTTTCATGGAATGATTCATTTCCAGTGGTGCAGGGTTACCATAACCAGAGCTGGATCACTGTTACAAGGGATTATGTGCTTATAACAGATGTTGGTTTTTCCCACAGAAATCTTGTGGTCTACATTGGTGGAATGCTGAACGAGAGTGGGTTCATCACCGTTGGAGATTTCAATCTTGCATTTCGTGGCATATACAACTCTTCCCTAAATGCATATGAAGCAGCTGATCAGAACGTTGGAATAGCCAATGCTCCCGTGAATAGCCACAACATAGTGGGAGTGGCATTCTGGGACATCCCATGGTTCGGACTCATAAAGCTCAATGTGCTGAAACTATACGGACAGTGGCCCTATTCCAATGAGGTTGCAAGAAACTCCTATGATTACCTGTTTTCTGCCATTGCTGTGATACTTGTTCTGGCATTTTTCCCATATTCAAGCGTTATTAAGCGGATCGAGGGAAAGAAGGGGAAAAGTGTTAAGAACATAAAGAAATGAAACGTCTGCATTTACAACAGTAGATGCATCAAATTATTTTTCATGATTTCCTTATTTTCATCTGGCCATGTGGGGTATAAGCACGATTGAACCCAAGTTCAATAGACAGTAAGATAATTATTGATTGGGCTGATCCTATATGACTGGCATAGAGCGATTATCAATTGCTATCTTAATATTATGAATTTAACATCCACCTAAAGTTTATTATCCGCTTCGATATGATTAATTGTGGCAAGTTTTGAGAACAGAGCAGCAGTTTCAGCCTTGGTTATATTAGCTGCTGCTATGCTTATTTCTTTAACTGCCTATCCTGTTTCGGCGGATGTGGAAGTGGCATCGACAATATCCGCAAAGGCTGTCCTTGTTACATCCCCGATTGAAATTATAGAAACTTCAAACGCCACTGAGTTTAAGGGAACAATCACCTGGCAATATAATGAGACAATTGAAGGAGAACTCATTAATTTAAGTGGAATCGCAAGAATACATGTCAATTGGAAACAATATCCCAGCGGTAAAGTATCCATTTTCAACGTTCTGGAATTAATTGATCAAACGGATCGAAGTGGATTTTTCAATGTTACACTCATTCAGACTTCAAAAATGGATCACATTCAATTGAATGGTGAGGAAACCTCTGCTGTGACGGCTTATATAAAGCAGGGATTCCAGTCATCTTCAGATCCCGGCTATATTCTGCAGAATGATACGAAAACCGGTCCTTTTGAAATTGCGCCAAGCCCTTCACTGCCCTATTATATAGGATTTAATTATACGGAACCCCCAATCACTTCGAATAACGTTGGGCAGTACGAGAACTTCACTTTTAATTTCACTCTTCCTTTTTAGTATCGATCATTAAAGTTAATCTGATTTCACATATTATTTGATGGGCTATTGAAGCATTCTGGCCTCAACAATTACTTGAGCTATTTTGTCTTCTTGACTAATGGCCCATCCTTTGATTTTCCAGTTTTTCCTTCAGATCTGGGGCCTCGGACCTCACACCAAGTGGACCTGATGTAGTGGGTGTTGCATCTGGCTCTGAACTTTTCTTCAGCATGGTGCCCCATTAATTAATTTGCCTCTGCAATTCTTACCATATGATTTGGTCTCTTCTGTTGTAGGCAGTAAATATCTAAAAACCCCTGTTACCTTTGCACCCGGTAAAATATCAGGATAGCCCATGAAACCAATGAATGACATCCTTCCATGAATCTCCTCCTCAGCTTGCTCATACACAATGTTTTAAGGAGA
>JAJZZQ010000097.1 GCA_021797525.1 Thermoplasmata archaeon
GTATTATTCCACTCACATTTCTATCCTTAAAGTTAGCAGTCCCTTTAACAGTGGTATAATAAAAATAAACGGAACGCCGCATACATTCATTGGTGGACAGGCAAATCTTACTTTAGGCCCGGGAAATTATTCCGTCAGTATAGTTAACAATTCCCTCGTTAAGTATATCTTCACTGTTGATCTCAGGCCGGGAGAAGTTGAGCACATCTATAAAGGTGAATATCCGGTCATATTTACAGAGAAGGGTTTGGAATCGGGAGTGAAATGGTGGGTTAACACAGACGGCAGCAATTACTCTACTTCGTCCAGCCAGATAACAATTTATGTTCCCGATGGGTCATATTCATATATTCCTGGTCCGGATAATAATGATATAAAATCCTCCGGAGGAGAATACAGTGTCAACGGCATAACAACTTACGTAAATGTGTCATTCCGGTATGTTGACTTTAATGTTACTTTTCACGCTTTAAACCTTCCGAACGGATCAAGGTGGGGCATTATTGTTAACCACATGTATTATCAAAATGCCACCACAGATAACTTAACTTTTGCCCTCTCGAATGGAAGCTATTCCTACACGGTGGTAAATAGCACTGAGTATTATTCTCCGGGTTCAAGCGGGAATTTCACTGTGAATGGAAAAAACACATCAATCAATGAAACTTTTGTGAAATATTCAATCATTCAGGGGAAAATATATCCGTCAGGAAGTTCAATATACCTGAATGGAAAGGCATTGAACTATTCCGGTAATAATTTCAGCATGTCCCTTGTTAATGGAAAGTACTCTCTGCATGCATTTAAGAAAGGCTATTATCAGTTCTATTATAATTTCACAGTGTCTGACGGAACAGTTATTACAGAAAACATAAGCCTTAACCGAATTATATATCCACTGGATCTGACCCCATACATAGGGATTGCCCTTGGTATTGTTATTTTCCTTTTAATATACAGGTCTCTGAAAAAACCTCCAAAGAAATGAATTTTATCCAGTAAATATCCGGTTTCATGATAGGTAATTTCACATGATGTCAGACAATAGATGATATTTTATCTTAGTAAACATTAACCACTTATATTATGAAATGGAACACTGGAGAAAGAGAGCTTGGTCCACGGCTTGGGGTGAGCCTCTGGGTTCTTGTTGCCATATTCTTTTCGGTTATCTATCTGGCCATAGTTAATTTCAGCAATGTATGGACTCCTTTCAGCATATATGCCACGCTTTCATGGTCTTTCGGGATGCCGATAATAATTCTTTCATTTGTAGGTGCTCTAAGCTCCCATAGTATGAGAATTTCCAAATTCACAGGCAGGATAGATAGAAAGGTCATTTTTGAAATACCTACAATCGCCAAGGCTTCAAATCTGCCTGCCCTTTACAGGGTTGTTGACTCAATCCTTAAATTCGCTCCAAGAAACCTTGACAACTGGAGAGTTGATCTTGTAACTGAGGACTGGTCAGAGGGTATAGATCAGATCAGGGAGAGATATGAAGGAAAGAATGTAAACCTGATAGTTGTGCCTTCCTCGTATGAGACCAAAATGAAATCCCTGAATAAATCCAGGGCTTTGCAGTATGCACTTGAATATCACATCGAGAAGGGGGAGATTGGCAAGGATACCTGGCTGTTCCACCTTGACGATGATGCCTCTGTGGGTTCAGATACCATAGCGGCTATAGCAGAACACATTAAATTCAAAGGAAACAAGTATCTTCTGGCTCAGGGCGTACTGGCATTTCCTCATGACAATTCAAACTCAATCATTGCCAAATTCGCGGACTCAATGAGGCCAACAGATGACATGACCAGGTTCTACTTCTTTACTGCTCTGCTAAAAACTCCTCTGGTCGGATTGCATGGTGAGAATCTTCTGGTGAGGGGTGACGTCGAGAAAGAGATTGGATGGGATAATGGCACAAGGCCAATTTCTGATGACAGCTGTTTCGGGCTCCGTTTTTCCAGCAAATATCCTGGAAAATCATCATTCCTTCCTGCATTTACCTATGGAGCTTCCCCCTCAAGCGTAAGGGATATGCTGAAACAGAGAAGAAGATGGCTTGTCGATCTGACAAATCTTGGCGTTTACGGCCCACTACCATGGAAATACAGGCTGCTTCTTATCTATTCTGTGCTATTCTGGAGCAGCATGATCACACAGAATGTCATTCTTGGAGTGATGATTCTGCAGCATCTTCATGTGATAACGTTTGAGATCATCACTCCTCCCATGGGAGTTATGTGGGCGTTCACATTCAGTTTCTGGATATGGTTCTACTGGAACGGCCTCCACATAAACCATCAGGTATCCAGAGAGAAAACCCCATTCTGGAAGAAGGCACTGATAATGGTGCCGATGTTCTTCTTCATAATCGGGCCTCTGGAAACTATCGGCGGAGTATGGGGCCTTTATGCATTCCTCAGAAATGAGAGGAAGTTTGAAGTAATCAGCAAGCCAACCTGAAGTGATGGCAACATTAAGATATTTCCATAATCTTTCCATCTATGGATTCCATATTCTTCAGGATGATCTCCAGTGGCAGCAAGGGAAACTGTACAGTCATATGGGATTCATCAACCCTTCTTGTTCTGGATTTCGGAATTTCACTAAAGAGGTATTCATCGTTCATCGACGGACTTGATCTCAAATTTGATGAAACTGCCCTTTTCATAAGCCACGAACACAGTGATCATTGCAAGGGGGCAAGATCACTTATAAACAGGAGGAATATCGACCTTTACAGCAGAAAGGGAACCCTTGAAGCAATGCGCCTCGACTCCGGATACAGAATTGGAAGGGAAGTGGCAATAGGAAATTTTAATGTAACTGCGGTGGACGTATCACACGATGCATCAGAACCGGTAGCTTATGTTATAAGGAGCGGAGGCAGAAAAATATCTGTTGTATCCGATCTTGGCCATGTTTCAGCGGACCTATTGAGGGAGTCAAAAGGCAGCGATATACTGGCCTTTGAAGCAAACCATGATCTTGAGATGCTAAAAACCGGATCCTATCCATTTCCTTTAAAAAGAAGAATAATGGGCGACTCCGGACACCTTTCCAACGAGCAGTCAGCTGAAGCAATCAGTAAAATGGCCAAAGAAGATTCTGATATAATACTGACACACATAAGCCAGGAAAATAATCGCCCGGAACTGGCGCTCAATACTGTCAGATCCTATCTCGACAACCGGTCCGTAATGTACAGCTCTATTCAGTGTGCATTCCAGGATACCGGCACCCCGGTTATGAGCATAGAGAGGTTGTGATTTAATGGCAAAGATAGGTTTTGCCGGCCTTGGAAGGATGGGAATACCAATCTTAAGAAACATCTCACGAAAGTTCGAGGTTGAAGGCGTATATAACAGAAATTCTGAAAAAGCTGTTCTTTTTCCCAGGATTAAATTTTATGACGAGCCATACAGGCTGGCCTCTGCATGTGACATCATTTTTGTGTGCCTCACCGGCGACAGCGCATGCTATTCTTTTTTTATGGGTG
>JAJZZQ010000075.1 GCA_021797525.1 Thermoplasmata archaeon
GCAAAGGTGCTTGTCATAGCAACCTATATAGAGGAAATTATATCTATTGTCGTGGCAATAGCTATGATATCTGGTCTTTTCTTAAAATCAAAGAGGGGTGAAAATGCCGCCAAAGCAGCGTGACATAGACAGTATAACGAGCCTTATTTTGCGTGTAGGAGTATTGAGCAGCCTTTCGCTAATTATTGTAGGTGTTATTCTTCTTTTCATAGATGGGAAAGCTGATGGTGTTTCTATCTCCCAGATTGCCTCATTCCATTCGTCTTTTAACTCATCATACCTGAATCCTACCCATATAATTCAGGGATTAATTGCAGTTGATCCCCTCTATTTTATAACACTGGGGCTGTGGGTTCTGATTTTTACACCAATAACTGTTGTGTTCACCTCCATGGTTACTTTTGTTACTTCAGGTAACCGCCTGTATATTGCGATGAGCTTAATTGTTCTCTTTAATCTGTTTTTTGCAATGCTTGCCATACCATCATTGATACACACATGAGTTCTATTTTCCCATTTTTCAGGAATAAGTCTAAAAAATGTTTATTACCGATGTAGAAATGATAGATTAGGTTCCTCAGATGCTTAACTTCGAAAGAGTAAAGATAGAACACGAAGACCCTGAAAAGAGAATTGGAAGTTTTAAGCTTGAGCCAGTCAGAGGATATACAGATTCTGAAGCTGTTGCAGAGGCTAGCAGATGTCTTGGTTGCAACATATGCACGCAGTCATGCCCTGCCAGTCTCGATATAGGAGGATACATAAGAAGCAGTGCCGTTGGAGACCCGGCCCAGACTGTACGGATAGTCTTCGAAAATCTTCCTTTTCCGGCCATCATAGGGAGGGTATGTACTCATTTATGTGAGGATATTTGCGTTTTATATGACACTGGCGGCCCAATAGCAATCAGGCATATGAAGAGATACGCAGCTGATAAGTTTGATGATTATTCACAGGTTCTCAACATTCCAAGGAAAAGATTTATTGGAAAAAAGGTTGCAGTAATTGGGGGAGGGCCATCTGGCCTTACCGCGGCATTTTATCTTTCAGTTCAGGGAATCAAAGTCACAATATTCGAGAAACTTCCTGCACTGGGAGGATTCATGAAGACAGGAATACCTAGGTACAGACTGCCTCAGGAAGTTCTGGATAAAGAGATAGGGTTCATCATAGATCAGGGAGTAGATGTTAAATTAAGTACAGAGGTTGGCAAAGACATATCATTCAAAGAGATCATGGAAAACTATGATGCGGTCTATATATCAGTGGGCAACCAGAAACCAAGAATGACTGGAACTCCTGGAAGCGATGCAAAGAATGTGATTCATGCGACCGAATTTCTTAGAAGAACAAGCTTCGGAGAGCATATAGATGTCGGGCAGAATGTGGCAATAATTGGCGGTGGATTCACTGCTAATGATTCATCCAGAACATCGCTCAGGCTTGGAGCCAAGAATGTGCATATAATGTACAGGAGAAGGGACATCGACAGGCCCGGGTATCCGTCTATGAATGCAGAGGAGGAGATGGAGGAAGCGGTTGAGGAACATGTAGATTACATGTGGGAGGTAACTCCATTCGAATATGTAAAAGAAGGCGACAGAGTCGTAACGCTGAGGTACTGGCAGAATGAGATGGTTCCAGACAAAGGGGGGCGTGCAAAACCTATTCCTAAAAAAGACCGAGTGCTGGAGATGCCGGTAGATTATGTCATTGAGGCAACCGGACAGGAAACAGATTACTCATTCCTTAGCGAAGAATACGCAAGGCGGCTCCGCCTTACGCCACATGGGCAGCCAATTACAAATGAATTCAACATGACGTCAATCAAAGGGCTATTCACAGGAGGAGACTCTACAAACCTGAACCGTGATCTCATAAGTGCAGTCAGAGATGCAGACAGCGCAGTTCAGGGAATTCTTCAATATCTGAATGTAATGGATATGGTTGATGAAGACCATCTCCCCATACTGGATAGATGGAAAAAATACTCCTCATCAAGCGCAAAGATAGCCTTCATGAGCAGATAACCGTTCTAACTGATCGTGTCGAATCCGGTATAGGGAACCAGTACTTCCGGGATTTTTATTTTTTTCCCATCCTCGGATTGGTAGTTCTCAATAATTGCAACTATTGTCCTTGTTGTTGCAACTGCAGTTGAATTCAAAGTGTGAACAAACTGGTTTCCATATTTGCCCCTGAATTTAATTCCAAGTGATCGGGCCTGGTAGTCTGTATCGTTTGAAGCCGACACAACCTCGCGGAATTTACCCTGAGCAGGGAACCATGCCTCTATATCATACTTCTTTGCCGCCAGATTTCCAAGCTCTCCAGAACATACATTGACCACACGATATGGAATCTCAAGGTTTCTGAAAATATCCTCGGAATTACGCAGGAGTTCCTCGAGAAAATCCCATGATTCATCCGGATGGCAGAAAATGAACTGCTCTATCTTAGTGAATTGATGGACCCTGAATATCCCTTTTGTATCCTTCCCATGCGCACCTGCCTCTCTTCGGAAACATGGTGATACTCCTGCGATTCTCAGAGGAAGAGAAGATGGCTCCAGTGTCTCTCCCATGTACATAGATGCGATTGGGTGCTCTGATGTGGAAATAAGATAAAGATCCTCACCCTCCATTTTGTAAAGAGTGTCCTTGAAAGTCTCCATGTCGGTGGCACCACTCATAGCTGAGAGATTCAGCATATATGGGGGCTCTACAACATTAAAGCCCCGCTCTGAGAGAAAATCCACAGCGTAATTGACAAGGGCTAGCTCAAGTTTCACCAGTCTGTTTTTAAGGTAGTAGAACCTTGCGCCTGAAACCTTAGAAGCACGGTCCAGGTCAGCAAGATCCATGGACGCAAGAAGATCAACATGGCTGATAGGTTTACTTTCTGTCAACATATATTTTCCATGTCCTTCTGTCGCTCCATTGAATTCGTCCAGGTCTCCGGAGTAAACCTTTGCATTGCCCCAGAAACTATGAAACTGATTATTCTCATCACCCTTGCAAACAGGTACAGATTCATGCAACAGGTTTGGCATGGTGTTCAGGATCTTAGATCTTGAATTCTCAATATCTGTCATCTCAGATTCAAGAGCGCTAATTCTGTCATTTATGGACTTTACTTTTGCCTTTGAGCCCTCCGGGTCTTTTCCTTCCTTGATAAGGGAGGATATGGTGGTTGTTATCTCGTTTTTCTCATGCCTCAAACTATTGAGATCTTTCAGTTTTGCCCTCCACTGACTGTCCAGGCTGAAGAATTCATCAAGGGCGGAATCATCGAATCCCCTTGCCTTGAAGGCTTCCCTGAACAATTCTGGGTTCTCCCTCAGGAGATGGATATCTATCATCCCGCTGTTATATCAAGA
>JAJZZQ010000006.1 GCA_021797525.1 Thermoplasmata archaeon
TGGCCAGGAAATTTTGAAAAATGGATCATTCCATAGTATGCCTCTTTCATGTTCAGGACTGAATTCACTTGTGCATCTGTTCACCACTGTAGTTCTATCTTCAAAGGATAAGAAACCGTGGGCAAACCCAGGAGGAATCCAAACAGAATCGAAACCGTCTGTTTGTAAGTAATTCATAGTGTATTGTAGGTAGGTTTCAGAGTTCTTGCGTATGTCAACTGCAACATCGAGGATCTTTCCTGAAATGACGGTTAATAATTTTCCCTGAGCCATAGGTTCTATCTGGTAATGCATTCCTCTGAGCACATTCTTATTTGATACTGATATATAATCCTCTTCAAAGGATTCACCCAGGTAATTTGAAAATGCAGTTTTTTCATAGCCTTTGATGAATGATCCTCGATTGTCAGAACTCTTTTTTGTCTTTATCACTACAACATCTTTAATTTCTGTTTGCTTGAATTCAAAAGGCATGTTATTTTCAGCGTAAAGTTATATATTATATTTTACCTTAATGGTGCAGATGCAGGTTGTCATACTGGCCGGTGGCCTTGGAACAAGAATAAGTGAAGAGACCGTTGTGAAACCAAAACCCATGGTGGAGATCGGTTCTGAGCCAATACTTTGGCATATAATGAAGTTATACTCGGCTCAGGGCTTCAATGATTTCATAATATGTGCAGGCTACAAGCAGAACATGATCAAGGACTATTTTATCTCTTATTTAAGAAACCATATTGATATTGAGGTAAACCTTGATGAAAATGATGTAAAAATCCTCAACAATCACAGGGAGAACTGGAAAGTGAAGATTATAGACACAGGTTTACTGACAATGACTGGAGGAAGAATTAAGCGGATTGAGAAATATATAGATGGAGAGGAGTTTATGGCAACCTACGGTGACGGCCTCTCAGACGTCGATCTTCACAAATTGCTTGAATCGCACCACAAAAGCGGAAAATTATTAACTGTAACGGCAGTACAGCCCAAAGGCAGGTTCGGCGTTCTTACCATTGGAAATGATGAAGTTACTGATTTTACAGAAAAGCCACCTGGAGATGGCACATGGGTTAATGGAGGCTTCTATATGATGAACAGGGCAGTGTTTAATTACATTAAGGATGACGCAACAGTATGGGAAGGAGAGCCAATAAGAAGGCTGGTTCAGGAAGGTAAGGTGAATGCATACAAGCATTACGGGTTCTGGAGGCCCATGGATACAATGACAGATAAGAGGCAGCTCGAGGAAATCTGGAATTCCGGAAATGCTCCCTGGAAGATATGGGAAAACTGATATGGATACACGCAAAATATTTGTGGCAGGTTCAACCGGATTCCTTGGATCAAATATAATGAGATACTTCTTACAGACTGGGCATGAATTATATGCACTGATCCGGAATAATTCTAATAACTGGAGAATTGATGATGTAATCGATCAGGTGAATGTAATTAGGATCGATTCTTTAGCCTCGATGCAATTTTGCAATACCATGGAACAAATTAATCCCGATATTGTTGTGAACGCCGTGGGGGCTGATCAGAAGGCCACTGTCAATAACACTTCCCTTAACTGGAATTCTAATTTTCTCAGTCTAGTGGATCTGGCGAACAGCATGCGTGTTCTCAAGAATTCGGTTCTAATACATGCAGGTTCATCATTTGAATATGGCAACGCCACCAAGATTTGCAACCCCATTTCAGAGGATACTATGTGTGAACCTATAAGTGAATACGCACTTTCCAAGGTTTTCGCCACAGAGTATCTAAGGCACTTTTCTCTTAAGTACCCTTTGAAGATTTTTGTCTTTCGGATTTTCAACCTTTACGGTCCTTATGAGTCCAAGGATCGACTGATCCCGGAGATCTGTATAAAGTCCATACGGGGAGACACAATTACCTTGAAAAACCCTCTGGTTTCCAGGGATTTCATACATGTAGGGGATGTGGCAAGAGCATTCCAAACCGATATTTTAGAAAGTGACATTCATCCAAATCTGAACCTTTTCAATCTGGGTACTGGTGTGGCTACCAGCGTTGCAGATGTTGCCTCCTATGTCAACAGTATGAACGGAAACAGATCGGGAATAGTAACGTCCACTGGTGATCAGAGACCGGAAAATATGATACCCGGCCCAATTGCCGATATGAACAGAACAGAAAATCTTCTGAAATGGAAAGCAAAGTATGACATAAAGATGGGTCTTAAAGATGTAAACCAGTGGTTTAAAGACCATATGCCACTGTATGAAGTTTAATATATGGTTTTTCCCTGAACCGCTCATGAAGGTTTTAATAACGGGCGCAGGTGGTTACATTGACACTGTTCTTACCGAAATGTTGGTAAAATCAGGGCATTCTGTTAGTGTTCTCAATTACCATACTATGAAACCATTTAATGAAGAATTTTTGATAAAGAATTCAGCAAATAAGTTTTTACTTGAAACATTTGAACAGAATTTGATCAAAACTGGTCTGTATTCTAAGGTTGCGCAATCTCTTATAAGCAATCAGATTTCCTTGAAGATGTTGAAATTTGACATTTCCGAGCCATACAATGAATCATCTGGTACAAGAGAATATATGTTCTCCAGATACGGCCTAAATAATCAAGAAGTCTATAAAAAAAATTAAGATGACACTGAAAGAGGGAAAGTTATAATGCAAGAAATGTCAGAATTTTACATCGGAAAGAGGGTTTTGGTGACAGGTCACACTGGATTTATGGGATCATGGCTCACAAAGTGGCTGACCATGCTTAATGCAGAGGTATGTGGTTATGCGCTTGATCCACCAACACAACCTAATATATATGAAACCCTGAATATTAAAGGCATAGTCTCACAGGATGTAACAGGGGATATCAACAATACAGAGTTGTTGAGGAGGACTTTAGGAGAATTTCAGCCTGAAATTGTTTTTCACCTTGCTGCCCAGCCAATTGTCCTGGAATCGTATAATAATCCCTTGGAAACATTCCACACTAATGTGACTGGGACTGTAAATCTGCTCAATGAACTCAGAAAGACTGACAGTGTGAAGACAATTGTGGTTGTTACGAGTGATAAATCATATCGGAACAATGAGTGGGTGTACCCATACAGAGAAAGCGACGAGCTGGGAGGAAGAGATCCATACAGTGCCAGCAAATCATGCCAGGATATTGTAGTCCACTCATTTCGGGAAAGTTATTTTGCTGATTCCGGTGTAGGAATATCATCTGTTAGGGCTGGAAATGTTATTGGAGGCGGTGACTGGGCTAAAGATAGGATTGTCCCGGATATTGTGAGAGGAATAGTCGATGGACAGCCTATCAGGATTAGGAA
>JAJZZQ010000039.1 GCA_021797525.1 Thermoplasmata archaeon
TGAAAGATGTTACGCCATGTCCTGCAATCAGTGATGCCCATCTGTGGATATCCTCTTCCGGGGATTTCATTGCATCTATACCGAAGTAACCATGTGTGTGAATATCGATAAAACCTGGCACCATAAGATCAGCGTGGAAATCATCAAGCATATCATGCATGGGCTGGGAGGTTATGCTTTCCACCATTCTTCCAGAAACATTAACAAACCTATCTTCCAGAATTCCAGTCGATGTGACAATTTTCCTGGCTCCTATGCTGTATTTATCCATGGTCTGAGGGATGTATATTTGATCCTGTTATTTAATGTGACCAGATATTCAGAACATGGAATATGAAATATTTATACAGAATCATCCCATGTTTTAACACATGAGCATAATGCTGGACGAAATACATGAAGAACCCGACATTATAATTCAGACACATGAATCCAATAGAGAAACAATAATCAGGGCATGTTCCATAATCAGGGAAAGCTCAATAGTATATATCACTGGAAGCGGAACGAGTTTTCATGCAGCAGAATTCCTGAGTATGATCCTGCTGAAGAGCGGAGTACCCGCTGTAGCCGTTCGGGCTTCTGATTACACTGATCTAATTCCTGGAGGTTTCAAAGGAACAGCTTTAAATATAATTTTCAGCCAGTCAGGTGAGAGTGCAGATGCACTCTCGGATCTTAACACATCCAGAAAACATGGAATCAAAGTGATTGGCATAACAAACGAAAAGGATAGCAGGCTCTCTAGAGAATCAGATATTGCCATTGTCTCATTGGCAGGAAGAGAAAGATCAGTGGCGGCGACAAAGAGCCATACAGCACAGCTAGTTGTATCAATTCTTCTTTACTGTAAACTTAATGGCATTGAGCCAGAAGGTAAACTGAAAAGCATTCATGATGGGATACAGATGATACTGAATAAGGAAAAATATATCCAGAGGATTTCAGAGAAAACTTGTGGGAAAATTGTAATTCTTGGGTCAGGACTGAACTTTCCTGTTGCTATGGAAGCTGATCTGAAATTTAAGGAGACTTCCGGTATACACGTGGAATCCCACTCAACAAGGGAATACCTACATGGGCCAATACACAGGCTTGATGAAAAATCAACCGTGATACTGTTGAGAGGAAATGAGGACAGAGACAGTACAGTTATCAGGAGGATATCAGAGGTAACAGACAATATCATCACCATAGGTCAATCCGATTCTGACATAGTGATCCCAGAAGCTGGAATCACGGAAAGGCCAATTCTATATCTCACAGTCATGCAGCTGATGGCTAACTTCAAGGCCATTTCACTGGAGATGGATCCGGATCATCCTACGAATCTGACAAAGGTTGTGAGAGAGTGATATAATGCATTTAAAAGGAGATATTCAAATAGATGACAAATAACTTATCAGTTGATTCAGAATTTCTAAGGAGGTTTTTGGACTCGAATTTCCCATCTGTTTCACCGGGAATCAATATTCTTGTAAAATCGAATAATTTTGAATTTGAATACTGGAATGGGTCCATAAAAGAGCTTGGATTTAATTACTCACGAAATACAATATACGACTTGGCTTCTCTTACTAAACCCATTGTGACTGCTACTCTAGCTATGAAACTTGTAGAAAATGGTGTGTTATCTTTGGAAGATTCACTTGGTTCAATTGGGTTATACCCACAGGAAATGTTGATCAGCAAAATTACAGTAAGAGATTTACTAAGCCACAGATCTGGATTGAAATCAGTATACCCAGGTTATAATTTTGGGAAAAACAGAGAAGATTACCTAAAAGCAATCTCCCTAGTGTATGGAGATAGTAATGTCAACATAAGGGAAGAGTACAGTGATCTCAACTACATTCTCGTTGGCTTCCTCCTGGAGCAGATTACTGGTGACTCACTTTCAGATTTGGCTAATAAACTGATATTTTCTCCACTTAATATGAGAAGCACTGGCTTCAATCCTGAACAGAATAGTCCAAATATTGCGCCTACGGAACTTGACTATAATCGCGGAGGTTTAATATGGGGGAAAGTCCACGATGAACTTTCATACTATCTCGGAGGTATAGCTGGAAATGCGGGTTTGTTCAGCAACATATCTGATCTAGCAAAGTATGTTGAGGCAATCCTATCCTACCACATACTGGAAAAAGCAACTCTTAAAAAAATGATCTCTCCTGAGAATGAAAAAAATGGAGGAATTTTTAGCCTTGGATGGATGACCCGCGTCAAAAACAAGCCATTGCAGACCAATGAAATTGAATATAGTAGCTTCATGGGGGACTTGGCACCAATTGGTTCATTCGGTCATACTGGTTTTACAGGGACTTCGCTTTGCATTGATTATGAAGCCAGAACCTATGTGATCATTCTAAGTAACAGAGTGTATCCTTCTAGAAGTAATCCCAGTATTTTTAGCTTCAGAAAACGCTTTCATAATTTAGTTTTTTCATTGCTATCCTCTTCTGATTAAATTAATGTGGGTTCCAGTAATTATCCCTAATGATATTCGTATCTGTTGATGGAGGTGCAACCAAGACAATATCCGTTTGCTTTACAGAAGACGGTGTAATACAAGGTGTAGGAGTCTCTGGACCAAGTAATTTTAGAAATATAGGTATAAATAAAACCCAGGAAAATCTTAACTTCGCTATTGGCAGGAGCTTAAAAATGGCAGAGTCAAACAGGAGTGAGGTAGCACAGTATTCGTTTGCGCTTGCTGGTGTGAAAGACTCCAAAAGATCAACAGAAATTATTGAATCATTCATAGGAGAATTGAAACTTGGAACGAAAGTATCAATACTCAACGACGGAGAAGCCGGATTTAACTGCAGGTTCCCGGGTAAGGACGGCATTATAGGCGCTCCAGGAACAGGAATGATAGCTTATGCGAGGAAAGGAGAAATCTTTGATAGAGCCAGTGGCTGGGGGTGGTTCATAGGCGATGAAGGGGGGGCATTTTACATTGCCCGAAGAGCTATTCAAGAATCTGCCAAGGTATATGATGGAAGAAACGAAAGCGAAAGTAAGCTTCCGGAAGTTACGATGAAATATTTCAATTCAACTGAACCCAGGCAGATTGTAAATGAGATCTATACTGAACCGATAGAAATAAGGAAAATAGCAGGTTTTGCCAAAACAGTATCGAGACTGGCCGATATTGGTGACACTCTAGCAACATCCATTATACAGGAGGCTGCAAATGAGGCGGCCTCCTGTATCCTTGCACTTAGAAAAAGACTATTCAATGACCGTGGTGTTGAATTCAGCGGTTATGGTGGAGTTTA
>JAJZZQ010000066.1 GCA_021797525.1 Thermoplasmata archaeon
TGATGATGATGACATGTGGGTCAGCAACAAGCTCAGTTACGTAAAGGAGAAGTTCGACCATGATGATTTATTGGGATATTTTCACAACGGCCACAAAAGTGTTGATTTCTCAGGAAACATAATTCCTGACTACAAGGAGCTGAGACACTACTATGCCGTTCAAAAGATAAAGGAATATTCTGAATTACCTGCCAAAAGAGGGTCTGTTAACTTTCAGCATCTGGCTTCGCTGGGAGCCCCATTCAACAGCAGCTGCATATCCATCAGAAAGAGCTTAGTTGTGCCATACCTTGATTACTTGAGCAGGGGGAAGTGGATGGTGGATTATTTCTGGTTTTACGCGTTTGCTGTTAGTTTAACAAGAATACTTATAGAAGACACTCCCCTGACTTTATACCGCAGACGGCCAGATATAATCGGGGAAAGACTCAACAATATAGAAAACGGAAAGGATCAAAAGATCGAAATCTATAGAAGATACCTTTCATCGCATGAAATTTACAAAGCTATGGGCAATGGTCTGGAGATCAGCACTTACTTTGATTGGATTATTGCCAAGATAAAAATAATTCTGACAATATACAGTACCACTGACTATGATGTGGAAAATAAAAGCATTATATCAGAATTAATTAGGAATATGCCTCTCAACAATTTTAACTCCATTTCCTCAACAATGCTTCTTGTCTTTGCGTATCTTATTAGAATAATATCCCGACGCTTGTCAATGATTTTCCTGATTTCCTTGGAAAGGCTTAAGTTATCAGTTTTATAATAGCAAAAGATGTTAGGCGAGATGTCGGATAGGATAACAATAATTTATCCGGATATATCAACGCCAAGCGGCACCAAAACTTATGTAACCAATTTTCTTAAAGGCATGGACAGGACTGGACTGCCATACAGAAAAATACCTATCAAGAAGAGTGAAATTTCTTTCGCGGGAAAACCAATGCTCGGTTTCCTCTCCCAGTATATTACTTCAAATTTCAAGAGGTCCAACACAGCAGTATCTCATTCCCTTTCCCCCAGTGCAATTGTGAGAGGTACAAATCTGGTTACTGTACATGATGTCATCCCCTTTCTCAACCGTGATATTTACCTGAAAAGTTTCCTTCAGAAAACCTCGTTTACCTTGACAATGCGAAGAATTCTCCACACCCAGTATCTATTACTGTCTTCCAACACCAGCATGAAACAGTTTCTCTCGTGCGTGGATATGGATGAAGGCAGGTTATTTGTTGTGCCACATGCGATTGACCATGATATTTTTTATCCCACCAAGGAAGCGAAGAAATTTCCGGACAATAAAATAAGCATTGTTATGGTCAGCGACTTCAATCCGCGAAAGAGAGTTGACATCGCTGTGAAAGCTCTTTCAAATGATCCAGATATTGAGTTCTATCACATTGGTCCTGATAATGCCTGGAGCGGTGTCCGTAACAGAATACAAAAACTGAGCGCTGGAGCCAAAAACATTCATTTTATGGGTGAAATGAATATTGAATCCATAAGGTCTAATATCAGTTCTGCTGATTTTTTTCTGTTTCTTACGGATAATGAAGGTTTTGGATTGCCTCCTCTCGAAGCGCTTGCATGCGGGACAAACGTAATAGTGAGCGATCTGGAGATTTTTCATGAAACTATGGGTGATTTTGCCTTTTATGTCAGGAACGAAGATTTTAGTTCAGACTTTGTTAAAAAACTGCTAAATCGCAAGAAAAAAAAGGAGGAATTAGTATCGTATTCAATGAAATATTCAATAGATAATCTTGCTCTTAATTCCCTGAAAGTGTACAAAAGAATAATGGAGTAGCCTATTATTGGAGTAATATATATGCAGGAGCATAAAAAGAATAATTTCTCAGTGGTCCAAATATGTCATGGTCCTTTGATTCCGGAATATTCAAGTGCATATTCTCTCAGATGTCACTCAGTTATCAGGAATTTGAAACGTACGTTAATCTCATGCGGTGGAGCTATTCTCAGGGATGCAAAGTCTGGAAATTCAGAACAATACAGATCGCTAATTCTGACCGGATTATCATTGTTTCTGGGAAACCGGTCTCTCGAAATTTACATTTCCAGAGGCAAATACGTGAGAAGGAAGTATCTTCGAAGATTATATGAACTGGTTCGTAGCTCTGAAGTGATTATTTTTGAGGGGCCGTGGCAGTATCCGCTGGTGAGAGACAAGATTAAGGACAAACTTGTTGTCTACGATGCCCACAATGTTGAATATAATCTGAGGGATGGAAACGTATACCAGGATGAATGCAAGAAAGTGGAAGGAGACCTGCTGCAAAGGGCGGATATTGTTTTTTCTGTCACCAAGAAAGATATGAAGAGTTTTATTGACATTTACCATGTTGAAGAAAAAAAATTATATTTCACACCTCATTTGATAGACATTGCCTCAGCAGGGTGGAAAGGCTCAGATTCAAACTGCATAGTTTTCATTGGTTCCGTTTACTCCCCAAATAATTCTGCACTGGATAGAATATATGATCTGGCACAGAAATATCCGAAGTACAAATTCGAGATCATAGGTAGCGTTCGCAGCACAAGGAGACATAAGCCAAAAAATCTGATATATCATGGTACCGTAGATGGGCCAACTAAGGACGAGATCATGAGCAGGTGTTTTCTTGCGTTAAATCCGGTCACAGAAGGAAGTGGCAGGAATGTGAAGATGATCGACTATCTTGCCCATGGCCTGCCGATACTGAGCACCCCCGTGGGCATAAGAGGACTAGAAGGATTCGATATTTCTAGCTCTGTTGTAGTGAGTCATCCTGACAAGTTCGGTGAGAACATTGACAAATTAGCTGCTGATCGCGAAGGTCTCAAGAAGATGTCAACTAACGCCAGAGAACTGTATGAAAATATCTTAAAAGCCGAGGGAAGCATTGATCCGGAAGAGATAATATTGAAGAAATATGAGGTAAAGAGGTAATGACATATTGATGTGCCGCCCAATGTTTGCCATCCTAGGTTCATTATCATAGAGAGTGACATATAGCAATCAACATCTATAAGTGCTCTCTTCAAGAATCAATCAAGAATTCATCATAAAGTTACTTGTGTAGAAATAGTGGGATCATAAATTAGGCATAGACATAATAAAAATGCAGAAAATTAAAAAAGTAGCGGCTGATGAAAACAAAGCGGTATAATCCGAACCATTCCGGAAATATTGTTATAAATTAATTCATATCTTTTTA
>JAJZZQ010000025.1 GCA_021797525.1 Thermoplasmata archaeon
CAGGTTCTTTCCAGCTTCCGAAAACCTTTCTTCCGACATTTGAGATTTCTTCGAGCGTGGCATAATTCTCAACTGCTTTGAGTATGTAAGGCATAGTATTTAGCTTCTCGTTCCTCATAGCCTCTTCCAGTTCATTCAGTGATTTAATAACAGCTTTCTCGTCTCTCTCAGACTTCACTTTTGAATTTCTCAGAACCTGCCGTTCCTGAGCCTTCTGGCTTATTCTGAGGATATCAATGGGTGCATCCTCCTTCTCCTGGTATCTGTTAACTCCAACCATTACCTCTTCTCCGCTCTCCAGGCGCATCTGACGCCTGTATGAGGTGGAGGCTATTTCCTTCTGTATATAGCCTTTCTTTACTGCTTCCAGAATTCCACCCATCCTCTCTATCTGATCGAAATATCTATAGGCTTCTTCCTCCAGCTTTGTTGTAAGCCATTCCACGTAATATGAACCGCCGAGCGGATCTGCTGTGTCAGGTATACCTGTTTCCTCTGCGATTATCTGCTGGGTTCTCAGTGCTATCTTAACTGCCTGTTCAGATGGCAGCGCCCATGCTTCGTCATAAGAATTTGTGTGAAGGCTCTGTGTTCCCCCAAGCACTGCAGCCATGGCTTCTATTGTTGTCCTGATAATATTATTAAGTGGCTGCTGCCAGGTCAATGTGTATCCTGAGGTCTGTGTGTGAAACCTAAGCAGCATGGTTCTAGGCTTCCTGGCCCCATATTTTTCCTTGAGGACTGTTGCCCATATTCTTCTGGCTGCCCTCATCTTGGCGATCTCTTCGAAGAAATTTATTGAGGAATTGAAAAAGAAGGAAAGCCTGGGGGCAAAATCGTCAACATTGAGGCCTGCTTTTATGCCCAAGTCTATGTAATAGAAGCCATCCGCAAGTGTGAAAGCAAGTTCCTGGGCGGCACTTGAGCCCGCTTCCCTTATGTGATAACCAGATATACTGATATAGTTCCATTTAGGAATATTTTCAGTACAGTATACCATCATGTCCCGGATAAGTCTAAGATGCGCCTCCGGCGGATATATCCACTCTTTCTGGGCAATATACTCCTTGAGAATATCTGCCTGTACAGTGCCCGAAAGTTTAGACATTGGCACTCCCTGCTTCTTTGCAACAGCAATATACATTGCAGTAAGAACTGCTGCAGGGGCATTAATTGTCATAGAGGTGCTGACGCTCCCAAGATCTATACCCCTGAAAATAACTTCCATGTCCTTCAGCGATGTAACATTGACTCCGCATTTCCCTACCTCACCCTCGGCTCTCTGGCTGTCACAATCATATCCGTATAAAGTGGGCATATCAAAGGCAATACTCAGCCCGGATTCCCCATGCTTAATGAGATACTTTAGGCGTTTATTCGTATCTTCAGGGGTTCCAAAACCAGAGAACATTCTCATAGTCCACTTTTTTCCCCTGTACATATCTGGGTAAACTCCACGGGTGAATGGATATTCTCCAGGCATCCCCAGATATTTTTTCTCGTAATCTTCTGGTAAATCAGATCCGTTATAAACCTCCTTGATTGAAATCCCTGAGGAATTTTGGAAATTACCGGAATCAGTCTTATTCTTTTGCCATTGTGAAAGGGTTCCGGACCGCCACTCACCATATTCCGGGTTTTCTCTTTCAAGCAAATTTTCGTATTCCTTCAGCTTTTCCTCCCAGAAGCTATGAGATTTACCTGACATGATTATACATTAGGCAACACTGAAATTAATATTTTGCACAGCACTATTAATAATTAAAGGAAATGGCACTTTTTGAATTGCAGATATAGCATAGGCGATCAAACTGACTCTCATCCTTCAAGCAAAATCAGTACTGTTCCTTTAAAAGAGCAAACCAATATGAGATGTGTTCTTAGTACAGCGCCATATTATGTATTATAGGGGCAACAGTGTCATCTCAAGGTTACCAGAAAATTTCCAACTTGGTTCAAAATTAAATTATGTCTTAGTGACCAGTACTAATGAGAGGATCGGACAATCGATCTATTTCATCAATTTTTATTTTGAATTTAGATATTCACCAGTAATCCTTGTTGACCAGATCGTCATAAAGTTCTGAAAGTCTTTCCTTCTTTAACTTTTCATGATCGGCCAGGTTTCTCAGAAGCGAATCCAGAGAGGTTCCGCTATATTCTGTAGACATAAGCTCGAAAAGATTATGAACATCATCGGTTGTCTTTATAGCTGCAAGGAGGACACTTTTCATATCATTGGGATTAGTTTCAGGCAGGGTTTTCCTTATTAGATGATCCAGCATCTGGAAATTTGCAGCTTCCTCAGCGTCCGTGTTATCATCCTCTATTTCCCCAGTCTCAAGAGCTCTTTTTATCAGAAGTGTGTCCTGGTCCTCTTCTTTCTTCAAGCCCTCCAGCATAAATCTAACATGGTCCATAGATGATCGGGTATAAAGATCATCATATTTCTGCCCTATCCTTGTCTTAAGTGTAAGTGCTCTACGGAGCAGGTCCCTTCTAACCTCCTCAAAGGATTTTCCTGAAATGGTTGGCGTGGTTTTGGTGTCTCTCTTACCCATAAACCATACCATGATATAACTTGGTAATAAGTTTTACTGAATCATAGATGAACGATCTGTTCACTATTATTTTATTATCTCTGCGTGTATTATTTTTGAATTAATCAGCGAGGATCAGACTTTATGAAAACCTGTTCTTCACATTGAATTCTTCTGAGTCCCATTCTTCAAATGATTTTCCTCCGAGTGACTTAATTACCATTATTGTGAAGAGATGTTCCACATGCGGAATAGACTGGGCTTTGCTCAGTATCTCAAAAAGGTGGTCTTGGTCTGCGGCAAATGCCCTGAATATAAGATCATAATCGCCGGTGATCAGATCCACAAGAAATATCTCTTTTATATCTCTGAGTTTTTCCGCCACCTCCACCGAGTGATTTGCATCCGAAACCCTAACCATGCTATAGAAAATCAGATTATAACCGAACTTTTTAATGTTGAGCCTTGTTGTGAATCCCTCAATAATTCCGTCCTCAATAAGATTGTCTATTCTTTTCTTTACTGCTGGTTTGCTGATCCCTGTTATATCCGAAAGATACTTTATAGAATACCTTCCATTCTTTGACAGTGACGACAGAATAGTGACATCGATTTCATCCAGGCCATTGCTTCGATCCGACATATCTTTACCTAGCTTCTATAGAATATTGTAGGATTTAATTTTTATGCTCAGGTTAATTTAAAAAATAATGAGATTGGATTTTTCCTATCTGTGTGAATTATAGGTTAGATATCTTATTAAATTATCATTAATGTTAATCCAACTGCAGAAATATATCACATATCATAATTGTTTCTTTGAACTAAGATTCCCCTATAAGTTAAATTCAAAACCTGAAAGTTAAAAATAAGTGACAATGGTTCACACTATAGTCTGTCTGGGTTAAAATATTATATATGTTAAGTGATTCATCTCAATGAAATATCGACACCTGAAAAGGTTGAAATGGTTTCAAATAATATGGCAAACTTCTAAAAATATAGCTTATTCTAAGACTAAAATACGAGGTGAGATAAAATGCAGAGTACAGTACCAGCTTATAGGGATCTGTTTCTAAACCTTGATAATGTAACTCACCTAGCAGCCTGTTCCCAGTCACCACTTAGTTATGCAGTTGAATCAGAAATAGATAGGATGAAAAGTGATCTACTTGAGTTTGGAAATCCCTGGGATATCTGGGTAAGAAAAGTACAGGAATCCAGAGAGCTGTTTGCTAAAATCATTCATGCTGAACCGGATGAAATTGCTATTTCAAGCTCAGTTTCATCTGCCTTTTCAACAATAATGAGCGCATTGAAATTTAACGACAGAAATGGCGTTGTCGTTTCCAGCCTTGATTATCCTACTACCAACTACATTGCGCTAGCGAACAGGAAGAATGGGGCAAGAGTATTCACTGTATATGATAGGGGCGGGAAGATAGAGCCTGAATACTATGATGATTTTATAAATGACAGGACAAGACTTGTGAGTGCCATTCATGTATCTTCTCTGAACGGTTTTAAAATGGATGTTGAGAGCATAATCGAAAAGACACATGAATGTGGAGGATTGGCGTATGTGGACGCATATCAGTCCGTTGGATCAGTTAATGTTGATGCCAATAAGATGAAGGCAGATTTTCTTGTATCCGGAAACCTTAAGTGGCTTCTGGGATGGTCCGGTATTTCACATCTGTTTATCAGACGGGATATTATACAGGAAAACGAACCTTCCTTAACGGGCTGGTTTGCCCAGAAAAATCCATTTTTGTTCGCACCCCAGGATACTGATTTCTCAAATACTGCCACAAGATTTGAGTCAGGAACCTGGTCGATACCAAGTGTATATGCATCTGTTGCAGGAATGAAGACTGTCCTTCGGGTTGGGCTTCCACATATTTTCGAAAGGGTTAGAGAGCTTACAAATTATGCATATGAGTGTGGAATTGAACACGGACTGGAACCGCTTACCATTTCCGATCCAGACAGAAGAGGAGGAATTGTTTCCTTCAGGTGCAGAGATGCAAGCGATATTGAGCACAGGCTCAAACGAGAAAAAATAATAACGGCGGCAAGGGGAGACGGATTAAGGATTGCTCCACACTTCTATAACACTGAAGATGAAGTGGAAAAGGCTGTTTCGAGAATCGCATTCCACATTAGGAACCGAAAATGAACCATTTCCTTCTATTTATTCCCTGATGTTTCCGTGTCGTTTACAGTTGATATTTCCTTCCTCAATTTTATTTCTGAAATTGAATAACCCGCCTTCCTGAACAGATTGAATGAAGTCTCATTCTGTCCGGGTATTTTCAGGGAAATGTTGGCCACTCCCTTTTTCATGAGTAATTCTTCCAGCTTGAGAATAGCGTTCAACCCCTTTCCTTTTTTTCTCTTTGTCTCATCTACACTAAGATATCTGATCTCTGCCTCTGGCAGGTCCCTGTTAATAGTAAGTCTGAACCACAGAAATCCAACTTTTTCACCATCCTCATTGATGGTGTAAAAGTAATTCAATGGGGTGTCGAAACCATCTGGCAGCAGTGAAGATATCATCTTTCTTGAATACTCATAAGATTCATTTTCCTTGGATTCACCTGATTGAAACGCCCATTGAGCAAACTGTGCTTTGACTGCCTGAAACTGATTCTCGAATTCTTCCCTCTCCATGGGAATCAGTTCTATCATATTTTCATATTACCTCAATATACATAAGTATCACGAATATTTGTGCGTCAAAAATAAAAATATTATTCGGATTTCTGATCAACCTTCAACAGGCTCTTTTTAAAAGAAATTCAAATTAAAAAGCAAAGATATTAATTCAACCCAAGTTCTTCAGGGAATGATGATAATTTCCGAAATTGAAAAGATACTTAGCAGGCAATGTATTTTTTCCTTCACGACCCAGTCTAAAGTCGCCGAATTTCTTACAGAACATGGGGTAACTGCTGTTGTAAGGGTCAGGCCAAATGCGTCCGGTGGATTCGCTGTTTTTAACTTTGAAACATCTTCAGTGGATCCTCAGGTTCTGCAGGATTGGGATGAGAGGGATGGTGAAATAGACTATGACGAGGAATCTGTTTCAATTAAGATGGATCTTTCCGGCACCCAGTTCATATCAACTTTCAAGGCACTGAATGAAGTACCTTCAGTTATTATTGATTGCATCATCTTCAATGGCGGATCTTTCTATCTATATTTGAGATTCCACAGCAACGACGAGGTAATGCTTGGAAAAGTAGTGAGAGGACAACTTGCAAAATATTCAAGATTTGCTATAAGGTATCTTGGCCCCAATGTTGGCCTTATAAATACTTTTAGAGACGTTTCCGATGCAGTCCAGCTCAGATACATAGAAATGAGAAGTGAAATTCCCCCTAATTACATGGATATAGTTCACGATCCCGTTATTTCATCACTTGGGATTTCCTGGACTAGAGAAATGAAATATCTGTCTGAGGGCGAATTCAGAGCTGTCTTCTATGATAAGGAATCCATAATGCAGAAAAATGGAAATTACATCAATGAGATATCCGAAAAGCAGAATATTTATGAGACAAGCTTTACGAATCCCCTTCTTGAAGCAATTATTACCGAGACCTCTCAGAAATCCGTTGTTACACTGGGGATGATTCAGAAATTGCAGGGAAGAGAATTCACATTTGCCACAGTTGTTCCCGATATAGTACTTTCAAGGTTTTTTTCCATAGCAATGGATGTATGCCTTAAATTGCCGGAATGGAATGTGACGATACAGTCTGTAGACGTTTTTGACGGAATGCAGGAGTGAGATTTATTCCTGCACCCTGTATCTGAGAATTGCACATATCCCACCAAAGGATTTAACTGTCTTGCCAGGCTCAGCCGAAGTGCTTATAATATGAACGCCGGAATGGAAGTTTCTGGCCATATTTATGAGTGATTTGATCTCGTTTTTCCTGAATTCCTCCTCAGTCACTATTAAAAGATCCACAGCTCCAAGTTCTAAAGCGGTTTTAACCTGGCTAAATCCATAAGTGGCCAGATTGTCCTTCCTGAGATGTGAAAGGAAATTCTCGACTATTCTGGAATCCTTGGAAAGCCTCAACTCATTCAATGCCTGTGATGCATCGCCTCCAGAGAGTAGTTCATAGATGGAGGCCTCATCACTTCTGGTCGTTGAATAGGTTTCAATTCTGGTGAAACCTGATATATTTTCTTGGAGGTACTTCTCCAGCTTTGCGGGTGTAAAACCTTCGCCCAGAATGATAAGTCCGTATCGCCTGTTTGAATATGTAGATAGCACATCGGCTATTTTTTTAAAATAGGAATTTTCCGAGTAGTTGGATTCGTACATCTTTCCTGACTTCTCGGATTCAATGCTTGCCAGTTTCTGATTTCCATAGCTTCTTGAAAGAAATATTCCTGCACTTTCATCGTCCAGTGTTATGAATATAAGTTTGCCCCTTATTCCACTATTTCCAGCTTCGTTCAGCAATTTCCGTTCTTCATCAGTCCATTGCTTTGATATCAAATCAAAACTGTCACCTATTGTCAGGGAGATTGATTGGTGATCTCCCACATCATCCTCGGGGCCGTTCACTATTGTACCTAGAACTCTGAGGTTCCGCGAGAAATCCTGGAAACTTATGCTTTCACATCTTATTGTTACCGAAACAGGTTTTCGTTCTGTTTCCTTGGACCTGTTCATGTCCTGTTTACGCTCAACTCTCCTCATGACAGTGGTTCTGAGCATATCACCCGCAGAAAGCAGGTTACTCAGGTACCAGAGATCATCCTCCTCCTCGATTATAACTGTAGTTGAATTGTCCTGATTTTCCTTGATTATCAGGTCAGCTCACCTGTCAACTCTTTAAGGGTCTTCATGATGGATGATTGATGTGTACCATCCCAGTAAAACTTTCTGCATTTTTTGCATCGCCTTACAGGAATTTGTCTCTCATAAACCGAATCAGGTAAACTTTTCCGTGCTGCATGCAGATTAATCTGCTCAAGTTCGCCATTGCAGATTGAACATCTGCTGAGAAATGCCTCCGGATTTGGTGGGAATTCGGATAATATCCGACTAATCTGCCCTTTAAAAGTCTTCTCTGATATAAGAATAGAATTCCTGACTCTTGAACTAAGTTCCCTATCTGACGTCACTATAATTCTGTTCTGTGAGTATGAAATGGAAATTACCTCGATGTCAGAAATCTGGCTACCGGCATATTCTGCGTCGAAGCCAAGAAATCGGAGCCATCTGCAGAGCCTGCCAAGCATTCCGTCAACCATGAATTTTGGGACTTCTTCAGGACTTTTCACTGCAACCCCCTGATCATCTCAATATCTATGAGTTAACAGAAGCTTAAAAAATTACATATTTAATAGGATTTACTTTCTTCTGTTGAACACAAAGTATAGAACAACCATTGAGGCAACTATTGCAATTATAATAGCAGCATCCCTATAATCTACGCTAAGTGGGTTAACCCTTGGATGGCTCCATGTAAATCCAGGAAAAGCCCCAAGCTCCAGAGCCCTGAGATTCGTCAGGGTTACGCCGCCATATTTTACCAGGGATTTGTCATTCTCTATCTTTTTAAAGGCTTTGGTAAAATTCTGCGCCGTGGGAGCTGCATTCATTTCCGAAAGGGCACTCACAAGCTGCAGACCATAATAATTAAGCCCAGTGTATGAGGTGTCAAAGACTACCAAAGCCTCAGTTGAATTAGCACTCCAGTTATAGCCAGTAAATACAGAAGAGTTGCCAAGCACATCAGAGAAAAACAATGACCAGTCGCTGGATGTGATTGTGTAATTGGATGGTGTTCCCGTTACATAATAATTGAACGAGGGAAGAGAACTGGGAGGTGTCGGAAGTGGAGAAGGCGCAGAGGTTGCCGCAAGGCTAACTCCAGACGACATCACTATCAGGGAGAGAACAGCCATTGAAATCAGTATGTTGAGTTTCTTCATTCTTAACCGGTTTTTCGCATAATGAAAGATAACAATATATAACTTTTGAATCCCATGCTATTTTTGCCTCACAATATTAGAATTATCTCCGGCTACGGACTCCATCTCTATTTGAAATGAGACATAAGAATTGCCATCAGGGTCCGTTTGCCTGGTAAGGAGTTTCCCGGGATTGCGCTTTATCAGTTTCCGGACAGCGGTTCTGGAAACACCACTTTCAGTAGCGTTCCTTATCATTGTTCTGATGTCCGCATTTATGTTTTTTCTTATGTATTCCAGAACCTCTTTCTCTGTTTTGCTTCCTCGGTTATTTCTCCTCATAACAAAAAAGATGAGAAGTATTGGGCAAGCTATTTCAGGGATAGGCCCGGTTGAGAAAACATTCTTTGAATAGACCTTATCACCTGCGTCCCCATTTACATGCACAGAAATTGTGCTGTATCCTGGTGTAAGAATGGCAAATACACTCTCATTGGAGCCAACCTTCCTGGAATTTAGAAATATTGAGTAACTGAAAGACCCTGTATCGTTCCCTTCAAGTATAGGGCTTATCTTTGCGAAGCCAAGTACCTGTGCTACATTTATAATAACATTGGTAATTACAGGAATGGAGGACACGTTGAAATATGCGGTTTTAGAACTGTTGCTGTTACCGCACAGATCAGTGTCTAAGGCGTAAACACGGTATCGCCCGTCCTTATTTATTGAGAGAATAACTGTGCCATTATCTTTGCCATATTCACCCTCTAGTCTGCTGTTTAGATAAATATATACGGTTGAGCTAACAGGATCAGAAACAGAGTATTTGAATTGAATTTTTCCCTTTCCCACGCTGGATGGAACTGACAGGTTGATGTCTGGCTTTACCTTCGAATAAATAATCTCCAGTGAAGTTGTGTTGATACTTCCATATTTGTTTTCCTCATTTATGATGAACCATGATTTTGTGAAATCTCCAAAAAATTGGAAAGAACTTCCATTGAATGTTGAATTTTCAGAACCATTTAAATGAGAAACCGTGAAGGATTCACCTGATGAGGGAAACGGAATGGTAAAAATACTTGAGTTAGTATAATAAATCCTATTCAGCCAAGAAAAAGATGGAATGGAGTTGTTCACCCAGAAATTTACCTCTGAAGTGTTTGATAATCCCGATTGCCCTTTTGCCGAGATTACTGCTTTGTATTCTCCATTCTGTGAGAAAATATTTCTATAATTGCCAAGTGCAAAAACCACTTTTCCGATTTCTGACTCAGTGGAATTGATCAATCTTAATCCTCTAGGGTTGTATATCTGGATGTTAAGATCTGAAGTAGTGTTTGTGGTAACATTGATAAGCGGGTTTGCCCCTGTGCTGTCCTTAGAAAAAGATACATAATAACGGTTCATTGTGATATGTACTGATGGCGCATAGGTAAGAATATTTATTACAGAATAGCCTATGAGAACTTCCTGACCTTGCGGGAATATACCAATAACAGTAATATTCCACTCACCATTTCCAAGTTTAAGAACTGTGTTATTCACATCCGTTGACACATTTTCTCTTGATGAATTAGAAACAGCCTCCACCTTATATCTCGATACATTGCTGAGTGTTTCCCATCCAAAGCTAACAGAATCGCTGCTCAGATAGGAACCATTCCTTATCGTAAGTGTATCATTTTCCGTTAAGGGAATTATAAATATTTGCAAAGTAAGATTGTAAATTCTTCCGTATGTGTCAAAAAGAACCAAATGTAGAGAATAATTTCCTGTTAAATTTGCAGGCAGGTCTTCACTATAGTTCCTCCCCGTGAAATTTAACAGAAATCCCTCATTATAGAGGCCTTTAACCTTATCTTCCGGAATATTATTCAGCTCAAATTCAAGCCTGGAACCCTCCTTAATTGATGATGAATTCTGGACAGTACCTAAATAAGGTTTAAAATCGTCCACCACAAACCCGGTGGTGATATTTACTCTGGAACCAATTTCATTCTCTACATCGAGCGAGACATAGTTTGTGCCATTATTGAGCCTATCAGGGTATGCGACAACACTGCTGTTCATGATCCCGGCAGGTATACTGTTTATAAAGGCCTTAACCGTGTACTTGGAACTGGAGAATACGTTGAAGTTAAGATCTGCACTGCTTCCTGAATAATATTCCTTCAGGTTAAATTTTACTGATAAATTTGTGTCCGGGAGTGGATAGATGCCTCTGTAATACACATCTATCCTGCCTGCGTTGAACGAGAAAATTGATCCATTAGAGGAGCACAGCAACCTTGAACCCTGTGAAATAGGAAGCACAGTTATTCCAGACCCGTTAATGAGAAGATAAGAGGCTAAACTTTTTGCTAAAAGCCCTTCATCCATTGCCAGTTCGGGTAAAATGGAAAAATTTGAGTGCCAGAGTCCTGTGAAGCTGGAAGATACATAACTTCCTCCACTCCCGTTACCATTCCATATGCTATATGAAAGGCCTGATCCTTCAATGGTTCTCAGTAATGCAACAGAAGGAAATAGAGAGGCACCCATCTCTTGCAGCATTTGAAATGAGCTGTCAGAAATATTAGCCGCATATTGGTATTTTATGCCACTGGACTCATTGAAAACTGAAAAGTTGATAGTAGAACCTTTGAAACTTGCCCCAGTTATGTTGGAGCCGTTTACTGTGAAATTCAAAGCTTTCCCCGTTTTCAGGCTTAACAGAAACACTTTCCCTTCCCCTGAAAGAATTATATCTGAACTGTTTTTCACAAAAACTACAGAGGCTCTTGGCGTGTCGATTGTACCTCCCACATATTCCCTTGAGAAACTGTCTTCATTAATGGATATTAAACGAGTGCTGTTTTCCTCTGAAATCAGGCAATAATAGAAATCCCCTAATCCAAAGCTTTTCAATATGCTTTGAGAAATCTCTGGCTGGAAAATCTTCCATGAAGTCCTGTTCTGGAGGTTCAGTGCATATATGGAATCATTTGCGGAATTTTCATAGATGATTGAGTCTGTATGCGAATCATACCAGAATGCACTTTCTGAACTGTTGATTGAAAATGAACCGCCTATACTGGTTTCGTTCCATCCTTGACCTGAAACATTATTCAAGCTGGTTACAGATGACCTGTTTTCAAGGCTTATACTGAAGAGAGTGATATTGCAGAAAGGCCCTCCAATGAAAAAACTGCCATAATTAGAATCTGTTCCATTCTCAATGTTAATGGGGAACTCCACCGGAGTATAAGGGTTTGAACCGTTGCCAAATGAATAGAATAATGTTCTGAAGTTGTCCAGGGAGAGTTGTATAGTCAGATTTCTGTCCATTGAGGGATCTGCTCCAATTCTTGTAGTGTTACCTGAATCAAGATAATCATAACCTCCGTATCCGTAACCGAAGTATTGCCGCAAAATTCTGCTTTTACCAAAATTGAGGATGATGTTAGACATTGTTTCATAATAATTACTGTTGGAATTCCAGTTGAAAGTCAATCTGATGCTCATGTTGCCACTGATTGGGAATCTAATCTCAAAAGTAGTCCAGTTAACAACTCCATCCTGTGGTTTTGAAAATATGTTCAAGCCTTTCCCATATTCTAACGATTCAGTGGCGATACGATAGTTGTTGCTTTTGTTCTTTACTAGAAACGAAAAGCCACTTCCATTTGATGGGAATGAACCAGATGGCTGCTTTGAAAAGTTATAGATCATAGGCTCCTGTTGAATATTGGTATGCACAGTTCCCATAGACACTCCTTGAAATGGTAGGGAAATACCCAGAAGAAGTATTAGTATAATATATACATGAATTTTCATTATTTTATGAATCCCTAAATGGTTCAATTCTTAAGAAATCTTTTCTCCAATATTGCAAGACATAGAACCTGAACTTATTCAGCAAAGTGCAGATAAAAATGACTCATTACTTATATATCTACCTGAGCAATTGTCTCTTGTCATGATTAAAGTTGGAATAAACGGTTATGGTACTATTGGGAGAAGGGTTGCAGATGCCGTTTCCAGACAGAAAGATATGGAGGTCTCGGGAGTTATTAAGACAAAACCTGACTATGTGGCTATGACTGCTTCATCAAAATTCAAGCTCTTTGTACCCGAACGGGAGTCAATAAAAAAATTTCAGGAGAAATCCCTTGATGTTCAGGGGGACCTTGATGACCTGGTTTCGGCATCGGACATAATAATAGACTGTACGCCTGAGGGCCAGGGAGAAAAAAATATACAGATTTACAGAAAGCATAAAAAGAAAGCAGTTTTTCAAGGTGGAGAGTCATCTCACCTTGCTGATGTAAGCTTCAACGCCTATGCCAATTACAATTCCGCTTCTGGTAAAGAATACGTAAGAGTCGTATCATGCAATACAACAGGCCTGGCAAGAACTCTATCTACACTGCGGGATCACTTCGGAGTTACTGAGGCAAGTGCAACACTTATAAGGAGGGCAACAGACCCAAACGACAGCAAAAAGGGCCCCATAAATGCGCTTGAGCCAGATCTTCATTTTCCATCACATCATGGACCGGACGTAATGACAGTAATGGACGGTATTAACATTGAGACATCAGCAGTCAAAGCTCCAACAACTCTCATGCACCTTCATTCAGTCACTGTAAAGATTAAATCAGAAACTGATCTGGAGCATGTTCTGAAGGCATTTGAATCGAGAAGAAGACTGATGATTGTTTCCGGTAAAAATGGGATAACATCAACTGCCCAGGTGATGGATCTTGCAAGGGAACTTGGCCGAGAGCGTTCCGACCTTTACGAAATTGCAATATGGAGAGAAAACGTAAATTTAAATGGCAGAAAGATCAATTACATGCAGGCAGTACATCAGGAAAGTGATGTAGTTCCGGAAAATGTAGATGCCGTTCGAGCAGTATTTGGGCTTCAGGAAAAGGAAAAGTCCATTGAACTCACAGACATGGCATTGGGAATAAAGGAAAAGGTGTATTAATGGCAGAGGATAAGAAAGAAACTAAGAAAATAACCATAGAAGACCTTCCCGGAGTGGGAGAGGCAACAGCAGAGAAACTGAGAGAGAATGGCTTTGACGACATAATGACTTTGGCAGTGGCTTCACCCAAGGATCTGTCAGATCTCGCCGGTATTGCGGAGGGAAGCGCAATCAAGATTATAGCCTCCGCCAGGAAATTTGCGGATGTTGGAAACTTTGAAACCGGGGAGCAGATTCTTGAACGAAGAAAGGATGTTACAAAGCTATCCACTGGCTCAAAAAATCTTGACAACCTGCTGGGAGGCGGCCTTGAAACACAGTCAATCACGGAGTTCTTCGGAGAATTTGGATCAGGTAAGACTCAAATCATGCATCAGCTTGCAGTAAACTGTACCAGGGCCATAGAGGAGGGCGGCTTCAATTCGGATGTTCTTATTATCGACACAGAAAACACTTTCAGACCTGAGAGAATAATTCAGATGTCAAAATTCAGAGGGGCGGATCCAGATGAGGTCCTCAAAAGGATCCATGTGGCAAGGGCCTATAATTCACACCATCAAATACTCCTTGCGGAGAGAGCTTCAGAGATGGCAAAGGAATTCCCGATCCGACTGCTTATAGTGGATTCACTGACATCCCACTTCAGATCTGAATATATGGGCAGGGGTTCTCTTTCAGAGAGACAGCAGCTCCTGAACAGGCACATGCATGATCTGCTGAAATTTTCAACAATCAACAACTCGGTAATTGCTGTAACCAACCAGGTTTCAGCCAGACCTGATGTTTTCTTTGGAGATCCCACTGCACCAATTGGTGGAAATATTGTGGGCCATACCGCCACTTTCAGAGTTTATCTCAGGAAGAGCAAGGGTGGAAAGAGAATTGCGCGATTGATTGATTCCCCATACCTACCTGAGGGAGAGACAGTAGTTCAGATATCAGAGGATGGAGTTACGGACGGAGTATAGGAATACAAATGTGGCAGTATATCAACGAGAGCTTCAAAAAATACCCTTCACAGCAGAAAGTCCTGGTGAAACTGATAAGTCTTGGGCTATCCGTGAGGAGAGATTTCGAAGGTGTCCCAAGGATATACTGCTCGGATGTTGAGGTCAAGGCTTCAGCCCTTGCATCTTCTCTAGACATAGACAGGAGAGCCGTACTTGATGCCCTGGACAAGATAGTCCAGGATGAGAAGATGGCAGTTTTTTTCGCTAACATAACGCCTGTTCCTGACTTCGGTAAAGTTAGCACACACCTTGGTATGGGTGTCATACAGATACTCCCGGAATCAGCCACAAAGCCTGGAATAATCGCAGGGGTGTCCAGGATATTCAGTGAAGAGGGAATAAGCATAAGGCAGGTTCTTGTAGATGATCCAGAACTATCCGAGAGCCCAAAGGCAACAATAGTGACAGACGGCCAGATACCATCCAGACTCCTGTCTGAGATCCGTAAAATACCAGGTGTTCAGGCAGTACTCCTTCTCTGATATCAGAGATATCTGTCGGGATCATCTCCGTAATAAGCTCTGATAACATTATCCATCCTTTTTTTCAGGTTCGCCTCATCAGCTGCGGCAATGTTCACGTGGCCAAGTTTTCTTCCTTTTCTTTCTGAATCTTTACAGTACCAGTAGATCACGGTTCCAGGAATGGAAAGTATTTCTGATCTTGCTTTACTGTCAAGCTCTTTTCCTATGAGGTTAACAATTCCGCTTGGTGAGAGTAACTCCGGCTCAGTCAGAGGAAGGCCAGTTATCGCCCTCAGGTGTGCCTCAAACTGTGACATTGTGCTTCCCAGAAGTGTATGGTGGCCTGTGTTATGCACCCTTGGAGCTATCTCGTTTACCATAGGCTTTCCATTGACCACAAAAAATTCTATTCCCATTGCACCCACATATCTGAGGCCGCGTATAATCCGTTCCCCTATTTCCCTGAACCCTGGATCGTCTATTGGAGCCCTGTTGAGAAGAAGTATGCCCTTTCTGTTTAAGTTGTAGGATGGAGTGAACATCACCACTTTACCATTTTTATCTGAAACAAAAATTGCGGAAGCCTCATAATCAAAATCTATCTTCTGTTCAACAACATACTTCTGGTCCGGTATGCCACTGAGCTGGTCATTTGCGCTAACTCTGTACTGCCCCTTTCCATCGTAACCTCCAGAGGCACTTTTCAGAACCGAGTGATCGAATAACTTTACTGCCTCTGAAAGTTCCTTCCTGTTTTCAGCCACTATATATTCTGCAGTAGGCACACCAATTCCTTTCAGGAAATTCTTCTCATCCGCACGATCTCTTTTGAGCATTATTGAATTTTTTCCAGGAAAAAGTTTGCCGGAAGATTCGGCTGCATCCAGAACCCTGCTGTCAATATGCTCAAACTCAAAAGTTATTACTTCACTTTGTTCTATGAAATCCCTGTACTGATCATAGGAAAAACTGGAGTCAGAAATTCTCCCGGCAGGTGAATTAGCAGTGCTGTCAATAACGCAGAAATTGAATCCAAGTTTCCTGCCCTCCATGACAAGCATCCTCCCAAGCTGTCCACCTCCTATGATCCCTATATTCATTTTCACACCTGAGTCTGTTTAAAAGGATTATTCTATTTTCTCCTTCAGAACCTTCTCTTCCTGGTTTTGCATCATAGCCTTGACTTTTTCGGCAATTTCTGGATGTTTTATTCCAAGAATCCTGGCCGCCAGAATTGCTGCATTTTTTGCGCCGTTTATTGCAACTGTGGCCACAGGGATTCCTGATGGCATCTGTACAATAGATAGAAGTGAGTCAAGCCCGTTAAGACTTCTAGACTTTACCGGAACGCCAATAACAGGAAGGGATGTCAGGGATGCTGTCATTCCTGGAAGATGTGCAGCCCCACCGGCTCCAGCTATGATTACTTCGATTCCCCTCGATTCAGCTTCCTTTGCAAAATTATACATCAGGCCGGGAGTCCTGTGGGCAGAAACTATCTTTTTTTCATATTCAATCCCCATCTCGGAAAGAGTTGAAGCTGCTTCCCTCATGGTCTCCCAGTCCGAGCTTGAACCCATTATGACTGCTACTAGTGGCATCGTTGAAGAATTGTCTTTTACCTTATTAAAGTGATTCAACAAATCTGTCGAAATCTGACTCTGTTCTAACCACCAGCATGGATGCTTTTCTTATGCGATTCATTATTGCCAGTCCCTCCTTCTCTTCAGGAAATGAATGTATCACTCCGGCAAGGCATTTTGATCGATCTATTTCCCTGAATGAACTGAAGAGCTTTTTTGCCGCTTCTTTAAGATTATTTGAACTTCCAAGAGAAATTATGTTTTCTCCATTTCTTTCAATCATCTGGTCCAGGCCGATGAATAGAAATCTTCTGTCCATGCTGTATTTTCTGAATAATCTCCTATATAGGGAATCATCCTGAATCATAACAAGAGGTTTCGTTGGGGAGTAATGTTTGTACTTCGTTCCTGGAGAGATAGGATTTTCTGAATATGCTATGCCTCTGGCAATGTCATCTATGACAACTTCTCCGAAAATTGAAGAAACATCTTCAGCATTCATAGCGCCT
Organism: Thermoplasmata archaeon; assembly: GCA_021797525.1. Next base: position 17,028 of record JAJZZQ010000025.1, read on the forward strand.
GCCCTCAGAACTACAGGCTTCTGTCTCCGGATGTCTATTACGGTTGATTCAAGCCCCAAAGAGCATGCTCCTGCATCATATATGAGATCCACCGAGCCACTGAATTCCTGAATAGCATACTCTGATGATGTGATACTCGGCCTTGTTGATATGTTAGCGCTTGGTGCTGCTACAGGCAGCCCGCTTACCTCTATAATGGAACTGGCCAGTTTGTTAGAAGGCATTCGCACTGCAACAGTATCCAGCCCGCCTGTGACCTCTGCTGGAATAAGAGGAGAAGCATCAAAAATGATGGTCAGCGGGCCAGGCCAGAACTTCCTCCATCCCTCCTCCACCACTTTCGGCACAGCCCTTGTAATTTTATGAAGCATGTCCATATTGCTGATATGCACGATAAGAGGATTGTCAGCTGGTCTCTTTTTTACAGAGAAAATTCTGAGTGCGGATTCTGCTGAAAAGGCATTGCAGCCTATACCATATACGGTCTCAGTGGGGAAAACGACCAGTCCACCTTTTTTCAGGACAGATGAACCTTCCTGCACCGCTTCCGGAGATGGATTATCCTGATCCACCTTTATAATTCTCGTTATCATTTTCTGCGTATCCTTTTGTGGGAAATATACCTTGATCGATCCTGACCGGCTGGACGAATTTCCCATGGCGTTTCCAGCTCAATTTCGCTAAATAGTATGGAATCGGCCCTGTTTGCCGATTAATACAAAGTAATAATAGAACTTGCAATATCAAGACCCCATGAAGATTGATGAGTACATACTTGATCTTGATGTGGACTTCAAGCAGCTTACTTTTAAGGGCAAAGAAACAATTAAATTCAAATCCGATAGAGAGGAACTAAGCCTTAATTCAGCAGAACTTGAGATAGAATCCGTTCGTCATGGTAATGAGGAAATCAAGTTTTCAACTGATGAGAAGACTCAAACTCTTCATCTTCAGAAGGAGTTCTCTGGAGATTTGGATATACAGATCAGTTTTAGAGGGAGGGTCAGTGAGTCACTTCAGGGGCTTTATATTGCAAGATACTCCAAGGGTGAATACATGCTCAGCACTCAGTTTGAATCCACTGGTGCCAGATTTCTCTTCCCCTGTGTGGATCATCCTGCATACAAGGCAAAGTTTTCACTGAATCTTACCATTGACCATGGTCTGGATGCCATTTCCAATATGCCACAGTCTTCGGTCACACAATTGGAGAATGGAAAAACACTTGTAAGGTTTCACCAGACCCCACCAATGTCCACCTACCTCATATACATAGGGATAGGCCACCTTGAGGAAAGATCTATCAAGGCCAGTGGATATGAATGTATTCTTGCCGCCCCGAGGGGATTGCTTAATTCCAGTGATGTCCCAATTAGAGAGGCAATTTCATTTATTGGAGAATATGAGAATTATTTTGGCGTTAAATATGTGCTGCCAAAGGTACATCTGATTGCAGTACCAGAATTTGCGGCTGGAGCTATGGAGAACTGGGGGGCCATTACATTCAGGGAAGTCCTTCTTATGTTGAATAAAGAGACAAGCACATCAGTCAAACAGACAGTATCTGAGGTGATTGCCCACGAGCTTGCACACCAGTGGTTCGGAAACCTTGTTACCATGAAATGGTGGAATGATCTCTGGCTGAACGAGAGCTTTGCCACTTTTATGGCCTTCAAGATGGTGGACAGAACACATGGGGAGTGGGAGTTCATGAATAGGTTCATACAGTCAGAAACCGCCGGTGCTCTGAATGGGGATTCTCTTGTTAATACCCACCCCATTGATGCTGATGTGAGGAATCCTGATGAGGTTGCACAGATATTCGATGAGATATCCTATGGAAAGGGTGCCAGCATATTGAGAATGATTGAGAATTATGTTGGTGAGGAGAAGTTCAGGGATGGCATAAGGATATACCTGAAGAAATACCAGTATGGGAATGCCATGGGATCTGATCTGTGGAACTGTATAGAGGAAGCTTCAGGAATGCCCATATCAAGAATAATGGAGGCATGGATAAAGAGGAAAGGGTACCCGCTCATTCTCGCGGAGTCCGTTAACGGAAAATTAAAATTACGGCAGAAGAGGTTCATGTTGAATGGAGAGGACAGTGAATCTCTGTGGCCAGTTCCACTATTCGTAAAGAGAACCAAAGGCAACGAGCGCATTCTGTTTGAAACCATGGAGATTGAGATAGAGGACAATGGTGTCTTAAAGCTCAACGATAGCCAGATAGGTTTTTACAGAGTTATGTACTCAGATGAACTCTGGAAAAAAATTTCCTCGTCCTTCTCAATTTTAACGAGGCTTGATTTCAGAGAACTGCTAAGTGATCTTTTTGCCTTCCTGAAGTCCGGAAACCTTGTCCTTGAAGAATATATGAGAAGGCTGGAGCCATTCATGGATCTGGACGATTATGTTGTTGTGGAGGATCTAGCAGGGCAGCTTTTCACTCTGTCTTCAATACTTCCTGAGAATGAAAAACTAAACAGCATGGCTGTATCCTATTTCAGAAAGCATCTTGAATCTCTGGGTGAGAAGAGGGAAGGAGAAGCGGACTACATTTCTATTCTCAGAAGCAATCTTTCAGTCTATCTGGCATCTACCGACCTCGAATACGACAGAAGGATCGTTGCGGATTTCCCAAAACTGTTTGATATTGATCCCGATATAAGGGCAGCCGTTGCGATCTCAGAGGCCAAGACAAACAACAACTTTAACAGCCTTATTGACAAATATCGCCTTGCCGGTGGCGACGAGGACAGAATAAAAATACTGAGTGGAATTGGATGGCTTTCTGGCGCTGAAAATAACCTCAAAACACTTCAGATGATAGATCAAAACACCATAAAGAAGCAGGACATCCTTAGGGTTTATACAAGTATGGCTGCAAATCCCGCCAACAGAGCAAAGGTCTTCGAAGAAATCCCAAAGGCTATGGATATCATGGAGAAGAACTTCAGGGGAACCGCATATCCTGGCATGCTGGCTGAGATGATCATACCTGTGGTTGGTTTAGGCAGGGAAAATGATATGAAAAAATTGGCCGAAAGCATTAAGAAACCATCTAACCAGAACGGAGTAAACAAAGGTCTTGAAACTCTTGACATTTACAGTAGGCTTGTCAGGAACAGTAAACGTTAAAATTTTCATAATGAAACTCATACCCCTCAATGGAAATTTCCGTTGACAGTTATGATTTGAGGCTGAGCATAGATTCCGGGAGACACTCTTACAGCGGTCTGGTATCAATTTCACTGAATACAGATGATGGAAACATAAAGCTTGATTCTGTTGAACTCTCAGTAAAGGAGATTAACATAGATGGCAGACAGACTAACTTTGAACTGGACGAGAGAAATCAACAGATTAGGATAAAGACAACACCTGGGAAGCATACCGCCTCCATTAAGTTCAATGGAAATATTCCAAGAATTCTGACAGGTTTATACACCGCCAGATATAATGGCGGTGAAATATTCACAACTCAGCTTGAGTCCACAGGGGCAAGAAGAGTTTTTCCCTGCATTGACAACCCTTCTGTTAAAGCCGTGTTCAATTTAGCGATTGAAACATCATTAGACCTGGAGGCAATTTCTAACATGCCTGTGAAGCAGGTCCAGGAGATTGACTCCGGCAGGAAGCTGGTACTTTTTGAGCCTACCCCGAAGATGTCCACTTATCTGCTTTACATAGGAGTGGGCAAATTTGATTCGTCGCATGAAAAGGCAGGAAATGTTGATGTTATCCTTACAGCCCCTAAGGGGACACTTACGTCATCCAGATTTCCTCTGGATACAGCTGCACGTGTCATAGAATTTTTCCAGGATTATTTTGGAATTACTTACATCCTGCCCAAGGTACATCTAATCTCTGTGCCAGAATTTGCTGCAGGAGCCATGGAGAACTGGGGGGCCATCACATTCAGAGAGATTTATCTCAGCATAGATGAATCCACAAGTTCGGGGAATTACAAGAGTATTGCTGAAGTAATTGCCCACGAGCTTGCACACCAGTGGTTCGGAAACCTTGTTACCATGAAATGGTGGAATGATCTCTGGCTGAACGAGAGCTTTGCCACTTTTATGTCATATAAAGTTGTAGGGAAAATCCATCATGACTGGGACCCAACCGGGGACCAGATACTACTCAGAACAGAGGGCGCTCTCCGTAGTGATTCCCTCACCAATACCCACCCCATTGATGCTGATGTGAGGAATCCTGATGAGGTTGCACAGATATTCGATGAGATATCCT
>JAJZZQ010000055.1 GCA_021797525.1 Thermoplasmata archaeon
GCGGCAACAAGGATTATAACGATCCCAGCCAGATATAGAAAATTGAAGTTTCTTCGCCTGTATGAAATTCCATATTGATCGAACGATTGGCCATCTGACATCGGAGTTCCGCTGTATTCATTGCTGTTATCCGGTCCTGTACCCCCATTTGAATTAGTTTTATTATTTGCAGACTTTTGGTTTGAACCACCACGCATTAACCTCCTTGGGAAGAAAATCGGGAGAAAGAAGAAAAAGGGCAGATATCCTCCTAACCCCCCTACCGATGGATCAACAAAAGGTACAACTGCATAAAGAAGTATCACTGCAACAAGATACGCCAACCATATAATCAGGATAATTGATCTTCTCTTCAATACATACCTCTAATTCCGAAATCAATTGCCGATAAAAATTCTTCTCATATGGGTGCCTTTTGCGGAGTAACCCATATCGAAACACTTAATTGCAGTGATTGCCTTATTTTCCTGAACGAGGATGATAAGGAAATGACCCAGGAAAAGATGGAATATTCCTTTCTCTCTGACGTACTTTCCCTGGATGGAAAAAAGTTGAAGGAGATGGCTTTTTCAGCAATAAAATCAAAGATGCTTGGAATGAACTACATGCCAAGGATCGATGACAACAGATTGAGGGAAAGGGCTGGAATTTTCATTTCCCTGAAAGTTTATGGGGAGCATTTCAGCAGAGCAGGATCAGTGTTCCCCTCCAAGCCAATATGGGTATCAGTGATAGAATATGCCATTGAAGCAGCTTTTCACAGTTCCTTGCATCACCCAATTACAAGAGATGAACTCTCTGCTATGGAGATCGAGATATATGTGATTGGCCAGTTGCAGAACATAAATCCACTGGATTTTGGGAAGGCAATTACACACCGTTCGGATAAGGAAGGTTTTCTCATTACTAGCTATAACGGATCTGTTGTAGCACTTCCCAACTTTGAGGAGAATTTTCGTCAGGACCCTCAAGAATATCTCAATGATCTTCTTGAGAACGGAGGTCTTACCATGGAAGACATTACAAACTCCACGGTGAAAATACACAGGTTCATGGCAGCAATATTTTAAAACTATTTTTCAGCAGGATAGATCATTTTTAAAAGAATGCCTCATGCAAGAAAATAAACACAGAACGGATTCTGATTTTTCATTCCACCTTTAATTTTGGTAATCAGAAGAGTGTTGTTAGACCACTTTAATTGAAACTACATTACAAATTCGAATGTTTTCAAATACTGAATGTTGGTGTAGCATTCAACATTTTAATATAGATTGGAGCCATATTTATCAGTGAAAATAACTGGTTGGCTGGCAACCATAGTTATCCTGGACGCAGCGGATATCTCCGTTGGCGGCTTCATATTGAGGTATGTTTCACTTGTCCCCCTTACACTGACTGTACTCACTTATCTGGCCGTTGTGATTCTATTGATAGATTCTTATTTCATAATTAAAATGAATAGAATTGCAGTCAATGCCGGAATACTTCTTGCTATAATTGCGATGGCAATTTCAACAAATCCTGCTCACATTCACGCACTGGAGGAGTTTGGGTCAACCCTGCCACTTACTGGAGCCGATATCACTATGCTGATCGGTTTCTATCTTCTTCCGGCACTTTATATCATTTACTGGCTGATCAGGGTTAGAGATACAGGTTATTCAGGCAGGGCCTCTCAAAGCTGAATCCCTGATCAGAGGACCCTCCATTCCCCGGAATATATTGTGAACCTATCATTTCTTACAAAACTTATCAGTGTCATCCCAAGAGCTCTTGCAGTTTCCACAGATAGGCTGGTGGGAGCTGATACTGAGGACACAACGGGAATCCCGGAAATGGCAGCCTTCTGGAGTATCTCAAACCCGCATCGCCCACTTACCTGAAGAATGCACTCATCAAACTTTCCACTCTCTTCCATAAGGTGGGCCCCTATAACCTTGTCAACTGCATTATGCCTTCCCACATCCTCCGCAATTTCAAGAACGTCTCCGTTCTGGTCAAATAAGGCTGCTGCATGGATTCCCCCTGTCTCCTTGAAAAGCCTCTGTTTGGCAAGCATTTTCGATGGAAGTTCAAGAAGTGTATCGTGCCTGACTGTTAGATTTGAGCGGTTAATCTTGCCGGCCTTCAGAAAAACTTCATCAACAGAAGACTTTGAGCAGATTCCACAGCTTGAATTCACCCTCCTCTCCTTCATTCCTGACTCCTTGATGGAGGGGTTCCGGAGTTCTATGAATACCCTGTTTCTTTCCTCTGGGTCACCGTAGGAGCCAGCCCTGATTGATAAAACATCATCCATTTTTTTTATGAGGCCCTCTGAAAATATGTATCCAACTGCTAATTCCGTATCCATGCCTGGGGTCCTCATAGTTACAGAGTACTGAATATCTCTGACACATGGATCAGAAAGAATTATTTCCAGTGGCTCCTCTTCCACAACTATCTCGTGGGAACTTGAGATAACACCGGTATTAAATTTGAGGGCATCAAATTCCACTAGCCCTTTATCATTCTGTGTCATCTTTTGTTGTAAATCCTTTGGCTGCACTGAGCAAAACACGTAATCCTGCGCTCACATCAGGGTTCTTCATTTCCCGGCCTATGGCCATCAGCCCAAGAGGTTTCTCCTTTGAAAATGAATCTACACCATTTATAGATCTTGAGAGATTCTTCATGAATCTCCCAAGCTTTTCAGGGTCCACTCTGGACAGAAGAGTGTATATTGTCAGCAAATTTCTCACGAAATTGGAATTCTCCTTCTGAGAGAGCTCATTGAAAATCACGGACATTACCTCGCCATTTCTTTCCAATATAGCTGTGATTCCTTCCAGCAGGCCGCTTTCAGAAACTTTCTTGAGAATGGATAGTATTGCTGCAAGCTCCTTGTCCATGCTCATTAGATCATTTAGCAAACCCACCATATTTTCCTGTTTCTCGCCTAAGGGTTCCAGAATTATTTTTTCTATCTGTTTCGCCATATTTTGATCACTCCGAAGTAAGATGTTTGTAGTCCTCCCTGGACCATTTCATCTCTACCA
>JAJZZQ010000047.1 GCA_021797525.1 Thermoplasmata archaeon
GGATATATAAATCTCACAGGTATTCAGATTTCGCCGTATTTATTCCTATCCATTCTTAAAGTGCCTAAACCTTCACAGTTATGGTTCTATTGCTGTTGATTCTGCTCATTCCTGATGGGTCATCAACCACAAGAGTAAACTCCTCTCCTTTCCCCTTGATGGCGTTCTCTATTTTCTCTCTCAATGCCCTGATGACTTCTGGATCTGCATCTTCAGAATCGAACAGATCAAGCCTGTCCAGAAGTTTCTGAAGAATTCCCTCAACAGTTGTGATCTCTCCCGTGGATTGTTCCCCGGGTTCAATATCGGCAAAATATTCCGGAATCTCGATTTTAGCCTCCGGTGATCTGTAAACCAGTATTCTTAGATCAAGAGAACTTCTTACCCTGAGAACAAGTTTGATGTGTGAAGCCCTGCTGAGCTGGCTTATGTTACTCTTCTTGTAAAGACACTTCTTGCAGAAATAGGTGTCTATCTCTATTCCCTCTTCATAGGAGATACTGGTCCTGTAATGTATGAAGTATAACTTCGTACCACAGTTCGGGCATTCTACCTCTGTCTCGAATTCCTGAGGGATCTCCTCATCTTCCTTTTCTGTCATCAATATCTGGCCATTCACTGAGTCTTCCATGCATGAAGAACTTTGCCATTTTCAGATCCTCCACTTTTGAGGATTTTGTTAAGAACATTGCAATTTTCAGGTCCCTGAGGATAAAGGATATTTCCTCCTCGATCTGCTCTCTAGAAGTGTCAGCGCCCTTAAGGAGTGTTCGGGCAAACCCACCGGATACTGCACCAAGTGCCAGTGCCTTTGCCAGATCCAGCCCATTCCTCAATCCTCCAGATCCAATTACAGGAAGGCCAACCTGACTATATATAACGGATGCAGGTGATGGTATCCCCCAGTCCCAGAATGACATTCCAGAGTGCATCTTTTCCCTACTCCCTGCGCTCTTTGCCCTGTAATATTCAATGGCCGCAAATGAGGTCCCACCTGAGCCGCCAACATCTATAGCTTTGACACCTGCATCCTTCAGGTCGAGGGCTGCCTCTTTTGATATACCGTTGCCTGTTTCTTTTGCTATAACAGGATAACTCCCTGCAATCTCCTTTAGCCTCTTCAGCACTCCTCTTGCATTTCTGTCACCTTCAGGCTGAACCATCTCCTGCAGAAAGTTGAAGTGTATTATCAGGAAGTTAGCATCAATCAGCTTGAATGCATATTCTATATCGCGGTCTGTGAAAGCAGGCTTATCCTGTTTTATAAGCTGAGGGGCACCGAGATTTGCTATTCGGACTGGAACTTTATGATTCAGTATGACTGAAAAAGTATCGGCCAGTTCCTTCTTTTCGACCGCTGCCCTCATGCTACCTACACCCATTGGGATGTTGAACTTTTCAGCAGCTGATGCAAGATTGTCATTTATCTTCTTTCCAAGCTGAACTCCTCCAGTCATTGAGGAAATTATCATGGGATGTCCGATGCTCTTTCCCAGAAAATTCACTTCTGTATTGATTGAATCATAATTTATCTCCGGTACAGCCTGGTGTATGAATGTTATATCGTCCCAGTAGTTATGTTCGCCTTTAACATTCTGATCCTCTGCAATCCTGATGTGCTCCTCCTTTCTGTTTTCTATCATCTTATCACCGTTCCTATAAAAGAAGGTTTACCTATCTGATGTATTCTTTCAGGTTTCCTTCCATTTATAACATAAACCTCAGTGCCTGATCTGGCTATTTTCCTCATCTCATCTATCTTTCCGGACATCCCACCGGTAACATCTTCCCTGTTGATGCTTGTTCTGACGTTGCCTTCAAGCTCCTTGACAAGTTTTGCATTTCTGTCAGTTTTCGGGTTTGATGTGTATATGCCATCCACATCAGTAAGGAATATAGCCCTTTCAGGCTTTAACTCTGCTGCAAGCCTTGACATGATTCTGTCTCCGGAAATTATTCCAATTCTCTCTCCGTCAAGATATACATCCCCGAAGAAGACTGGCAAAATGTTCCTGTAAATGAAATCCGATGCCTTTTCTTCAAAATCTGACATCATAACCGCGGCAGGCATGGAAATGCATGGTCCTATTTTTTCATCAATTATGGAGCAGACCCTCGAGTTCAGATCCAGCATATCCATGTGTATACTGCTGAACCCTGCCAGCCTCCTGTTATCAAGATTTCCGGGGATTCCATACCTGTGGGCAAGTATATGGCCGAATGAGCCTCCACCATGAACAATTATTATTTGATCCTTTATCTTTGATATCTGTTCTATTATACCTGAGGTTGCTTTATGCATGAATGTGCGATATCTCCCTTTCGCAGTAATGACACTTCCTCCAAGTTTTATAATGAGCATTATCCATCCCCCAATGTGCTTGTTAATAATTATGTTTGCCGGCTCCTGAAATATAAATCAAAGAATGTTTTTAATGCCTGCAGATTAGAAATCAGGAAATTATTTTAGGACTTGGACTATTCACCTTAGGAAAGGGCCGGTAGATCAGCGGTAGATCGCCTGCTTTGCAAGCAGGAGGCCTCGGGTTCAAATCCCGACCGGTCCATTCTGTTTTTTTCTGGTTCTGCATTCAAAAGGAATGATGGATTTTTCCTCCAGATTTTCAGGCAGGAGGTCAAGAATGTTGAAAGATTAAGCCCATAAGCCCTGGCACTGTCTGCAAGCTCACTGTCAATGAATAAATTTATCCTCTTCTTTTGTGTCATTATGCGCATAGATACACACGGAAATACATGAAATTCATGGTTTTATTTATTAGAATGAATTTTAATTTGCTCTGATTATGTGTAAACAGATAATTGGTATAGAATACCTCAATAATAGTAATTCCTTAGATCCCTCTGGCCTTTGGTTGGATGCTCCGGATGTCTTCTCCTGGAATATTGCCCCTTCCACAGCGGGAATAAGGCCATAATCTGAAATGTATTTCTGGATCCTTTCAACCTGTGAACTCAGGTCCTGGTCTCTGGTTGACACCCGGGCATAACCTACAA
>JAJZZQ010000008.1 GCA_021797525.1 Thermoplasmata archaeon
ATACTGCAGTATCTGTTCCGGCTTGACCTCATTCTTTGAATTGAGACTCTTTCCCAGATAACCAACATACGTCTGGACAACCTTTCCGTTGATACGCTTCTCATCCACGAGATTGTAATAGACATTCCCCTTCTTCGACTTTCTCTTCACAGGTATTACTGTCATTGTATGTAGTAATTACTACATACTATATAGATCTTTCAGTACCCTGTGTTTTCAATAAGAAATGATGTAAAAAAGAATTATCGGACAATCCACATATAATTGCCATAGGATTGCAAACAGTATAATAAATATTAATAACCGCGAAGAAAACAGTATCAGACATCTAAAGATTATTGTGTACCCACACCATTAGAGTGGCAGAACCTTTAAAATTCTGTGTTTCTAAGAATAATGAATCGGATAGATGTAAAGTCACGATATAAAGCTGTACAAGAACGTTGACTTTAACCTAAATTGAAATTGTCACCCCTGAACAATTATTAATAATTCTGTTGTATTCCCACACATGGCAAATTTTCTTATATCTGGTGGCGCTGGATTCCTAGGTCGAGAACTCACTAAGAAAGCTCTTGAGAATGGGCACTCTGTTACTGTGGTGGATGATTTTTCAACAACCAGTGAAAAGAATTTCTATGAAAATGTCAAAGTAATCAAAAAAAGAATTGAGGATTTTGACACATCTGAAAGATTTGACTATGTTATACATCTGGCCGCGAGACCATCTCCTGAAGACTATATTTCTCATCCTGTTGACACAATACTATCTAACTCCCTTGGTACACTTAAGATGATTGAAGCATCCCTGAAATCTGGAGCTACGTTCATGTACACCTCATCCAGTGAAACCTATGGGGATGCTTCATCTATTCCGACCCCAGAAACATACTGGGGTAATGTGAATTTTACCGGTATCAGGAGTTGCTATGACGAGAGTAAGCGCTTCTCCGAAGCCCTTATTATGGCCTACCACAGGCAGTTTGGACTTGATTCGAGGATACAGAGACCATTCAATGTTTATGGTCCTGGAATCAGACCAGATGGACCGTACGGCAGGGTGGTACCTAGGTTCATAATGCAGGCTACGAAAGGAGATGACATAACAGTTCATGGAGATGGAAATCAAACGAGGAGCTTCCTCTATCTGGATGATTGGGTCAGTGCAACTTGGAAATTTTTGGTCACCGATGGTCTTAGTGGCGAAATCCTGAATATCGGTTCCGAAAGAGAAATCACAATCAATTCCCTTGTTGAGATGATTATCAACATGACAGGAAGTCATTCAAAGATAATTCATACCGAAGCCAGGGAAGACGATCCGCATCGAAGATCAGCAAATATTTCGAAGGCAAAACAACTACTCAACTGGGAACCATCCACAGAACTTAAAGATGGGCTTAAGAAGACAGTTGAATGGGTGGAGAATAGATACCTATGAAAATCGGTATTATAGGTTTGGGGTATGTTGGTCTTGTCACTGCCGCTGTTCTGGCAAATCATGGCAATGAGGTATGCGGTGTAGATATTGTTGAAGATCGCATAAAGAAACTAAATTCCGGCGTCATGCCAATATACGAGCCCGTTCTCAAGGGACGAATTGCAAGTGCTGGGAAGAATCTGCACTTCACCAGCAACTTCGATTACCTGAAGGCATGCGATGCCGTTTTCGTATGCGTCCCCACTCCCAACACAAATGGTAAAGTCGATCTGAGCTTCGTTATCTCGGCCTCAAAATCCGTTTCAGAACAAAACTATTCAGGCTCTGTAATTATTAAAAGCACAGTTCCCCCCGGCACTGCTATGAGAGTCTCTGAAATTATCCGTCTCAACGTCATATCAAATCCAGAATTCACAAGAGAAGGATCAGCAGTATATGATACCGAACACCCAGACAGGGTGATTATTGGAGGCAGACATACCGAAATAGCTGAGAAAATATGGACCTTCACCAAAGCACCGGTAGTGGTGACTTCCAATGAAAATGCCGAACTCATCAAATATGCAAGCAACGCATTTCTCGCTACCAAGATCTCCTTCATAAACCAGATTGCCGACCTCTGTGAAACAATCCCAGGAGCTGATGTCCAGGTGGTTGCAAGGGGAATAGGCTTGGACCACAGGATTGGTAAGGAGTTCTTGAAAGCCGGACTAGGCTATGGGGGATCATGCTTCCCTAAAGATACCTATGCAATATCTGCGTTTGCAAGGGAGAGAGGTGTAAATCTTTCGATTATAGATTCTGTTATTGAATATAATAAAAAGAGGGTCGAAAATCTTGCAGAAAGGATAGCACGAATCAGCCATCCCATGAAAGGAAAAAAAGTGTGCATACTAGGTCTCAGTTTCAAGGACAACACAGATGATCTGAGGGAGAGCAGGGCCATTGCCCTTTTGAATGAACTGAAGAAACATGGCGCTGTAATCAGTGCATACGATCCTGTTGTCCAAAATTATAGCGGTATAAACATATGCACTAATATGGAGGATTGCGTTTCCGCTGCTGATATTGTCATTACAGCGACAGAATGGAAGATTTTCGCGGATATGGATCCTGGATTGCTTGAAAATAAGATGGTCTTTGATCTAAGACGCGTCCTCGATCTCAATAAAGTGAACATAACAATGGGTGTTGGAATTGGGAAGAATTAGGAAATGCGTTATACCTGCGGCAGGTCTGGGAAAAAGGTTCTATCCACTTACAAGGGCGCAGCCGAAGGAGATGCTACCAGTACTAGATAAACCAGTCATACATTATGTCGTGGAGGAAGCTGTTAACTCTGGAATGGATGAGATTCTAATCATCGTGGGTGCTGGAAAGGATGCAATTATAAACTATTTCGACAGGCACAGCCTGGACGAGAGTATGGATGATTACGGCTTCAAGGATCTCCCTGACATATATTTCGTGAGGCAGAAGGAACAGAAGGGGCTGGCTGACGCAGTAAGGTACGCGA
>JAJZZQ010000079.1 GCA_021797525.1 Thermoplasmata archaeon
TGAAGGGTGTATACCCTTCAGGCTGATGTTGAACATCGCACAGTCAACCATACTTCATGCCTTGACTTTCTTAAGGTACCATCTTTCTGCACCAGGCTCCTTTTCCCTTTCAAGTGCCCCCATAAGGGTGTTAGGTGCAGATGCGATACCCTCCTGTCCAGGTTCCCAGTTTACTCCTGTTGCTAGTTTTTTGTCCCAGTTGAACTGGAATGCCTTAATAACCCTGAGTATCTCGCGCATGTTTCTTCCAACTTCAGCGGGATAGTAAACCATCCATCTCACAGTCTGGTTTGGATCAATAAGGAATACTCCTCTTACTGTTGTTCCTACCTTCGGGTCCATGAGGTTGAACTCCTGGGCAACCTCCTTGTCAATATCCGCAATTACAGGGAATGGGACCTCTACACCATATTTCTCTTTTATATCTTTCAACCATGCTATATGGCTGTATATACTGTCTACACTCAGCCCTATAAGGGTTACTCCGATCTTCTTGAACTCTTCATAATTTTCGGTAAAGCCAAGAAACTCTGTCGTGCAGACAGGGGTAAAATCTGCGGGGTGCGAAAATAGCAAAACCCATTTTCCCTTTAGGTCCGAAAAAGTCAGGGGCCCCTGGGTTGTGTTCACGGTAAAGTCCGGCACTTTTTGTCCTAGATGAACTGGCATTTTTTTATCACCAAAACATGATTATAAAATGATATAAATACGATTGAGTTAGGTGCAAAGCCATCAGTGACATCTGGCATAGCTTTCAGCGAAATAGGTGATCAGGATATCAGCACCGGCTCGGAACGGGGCTGTAAGTGCCTCATTTATGAAATCCTCTGATAGTGTGCCTGATTCAACAGCATTGGCTACCATTGCATATTCGCCACTTACACTGTATGCTGCAATCGGGAGATTTGTGTTCTGCCTGGATCTGAATATTACGTCAAGATAAAATATGGCAGGCTTTACCATGAGTATATCAGCACCCTCCATTTCGTCAGTGCTATTTTCTCTTAAGGCTTCCCTTGAATTTCTGTAGTCCATCTGGTATGATCTCCTGTTGCCGAATGAGGGTGTTGAACCAGCTGCTTCTCTGAAGGGCCCATATAATGATGAGGCATATTTGGAACTGTAACTCATTATTGGAATATTAGAAAACCCTTTGGAGTCTAGTGCTTTTCTAATAACGGAAACCTGCCCATCCATCATTCCGCTGGGTGCAATTATATCCACACCAGCCTGTGCATATGAGATGGCGATCTTAGAATAGGAATCAAGTGTCAGATCGTTATCAACGGAATGATCTTTCAAAATCCCGCAGTGTCCGTGGGTGGTGTATTCACACATGCAGAGGTCTGCAATCACCAGTATTTCGGACGAATCCTTAATTTTCCTGATAGCTTCCTGTACCACACCATGATCATTGTACGCTTCAGATCCAATCTCATCCTTCCTTGAAGGAACTCCGAAGAGAAGTATACCTCCTAATCCAGATTCATTGAGCCTCCTGCAATATTCTCCGACCAAATTCAGCGGATATCTGAAAATATCCTTCATCCCTTTTATTGGTTCTGGTTCAGTTGCTTCTTCGCTGACAAATACAGGCATTATCATTTTTGACTTGTCAGGCCTGCTCTCGGCCAAGAGATTTCTTACCCTTTCATCTGTTCTGTTTCTTCTGAGCCTTTGAGTGGGAAACATGAAACGTTAATTTCATACGGGAATTTAATCTATGGCAAATGATGAATTCAATCAGGATAAGGGCCAGTGGAACGCTGGTACTTCCGGAGCCTTTAATGGATTATGTAATATCATCTGAGAGTGCGGGTGGCTCCAGAATGCTTGAAAATTGCAGGTCATCCATCATTTCTGATATGAAACTTCAGGGTACTGCAAAAGTAACTTTCGACATTAGCGGAAATCGTCTGAAAACGCTTGCCGAATTTACTGGAACAGATTTCAGCAGCTCGGTGGTGACAGTATTCCGAATTATCTGCGACATAGCAATTAGGATAATGGCGGGTTTGAAAATTGAGAAAGACGATTTCGCCAAAATTATGTCCATCTCAGATATTCATGTACTTGAGATAAAATAAGCCTAAACCACCTGATGCAATTCTATGTCCGGCCATCCATCAGAATCATAAACGACAGAGGAAAGGTATGATTCCTTTTCATTAGAATTTACAAAAATATACCCTCCAATATCGCGGAAATGAATTGTAAATGAAGCATAATGGCTTATTTTTGAATAGCTATCTTCATCGACAATCAGGAATATTGCTCCCGTTGTTCTAATTGAATTTACTAGATTCATAAGATCTCCGAAGAAATTCTCACCGTAGGTGAACCTCATGAAGTCATAGGAGAAGAAATAAAGGTGCGGTCTGGACGAAGAAGAAAGGAAGAAATCAATAACCTCATTTGGAAAATCCTCTAGAATGCCCTTACCCTCGAGATTAATGACGAAGGAATTTGAACGTTTAGACTTTTCAGCGGTAATATAATGTTTTAAGGAGTCCGGTTCCAGGCTGTTTGACATAACCCTTGAGGTTTCGTAGCTGCTTGATGTAACATCCATTACGCCTCTGTCTTGAAGAATGGCACTTTTTATGAGGTTATTCTTCATAAGATTCAGGATATCATCCACAGCCGGGGAAGTTCCCATGCGATGAAGCATTATCAGTGTACCAAGCGGAACCTTAGATGACTTATCCGGGGTAATCTTTTCAAACTGAGAAGTGGTCAAAGGAACTTCAAAAAGGGCCTTACTGAGTGATACTGGCTTGTTGAATCTCCCCTCCGGGTACATTATTGTCTCCTTAGAAAATGCACGGCACTTTCCATTTTCGAGTGAATAGAAGAAAACAGGAGTACTTCCTATGGATACACCACGCAATTTTTCCACGGTGGCCTTTCTTATCAGAATGCCTTCCTCAAGCATG
>JAJZZQ010000029.1 GCA_021797525.1 Thermoplasmata archaeon
TAACACCCATACAGTATTACAGGGGAAATCCTGAGGAACTTCTCAGGATAAGGGAATCAAAGATTGAGAAGGCAAGAATATTAAGGAGGGAAAGAAATATGAAAGAACGAAAGGGAGGTGAAACGGCTGGAACCGTATCATAATTCTTTTCGTGAATTGTCCAGAACTGTGAGAAACAGTACAAATGATGTACAGGATGGAGAACGGGGAGATCATAAGTGAGGTACCGAAAGAATGCGAAGGACCTGGTTTCGGATCTGAAGATAGATCTTGACATATTACGTAAAAAAAGCTAAAGCTAAGGTTTAAAGCAATGATGGGACAATGAGCATTGCGAAGAAGAGATTGAAGAGGACAACAAGGGTAATTATCACAAATTTCTTGTCTTTGTTTGCGGCAAACCACACGAGTCTAACAACGACTACACTTATTGATGTAAAGATCAATAGCCAAAGACCAAGTGCTACGAAATAAATCCCATCCAGGCTAAACACACCTTGTATTATGTCACTTGTGGGAAAATTTTTGGAATCTATTCCATGGGTCAAAGAGTAAGAGTAACTTGCGATCTGTTGCAGTGTGAATCCGTCGCCTTCCCTTTTTACAAAGAGAATTATAATGCCTGATATTATAAACATCACACTGAGTATCGACCCCCCTCTGAGAAAATGGCTGACCACCATTGTGTCATCAAAGTTTTTCACTTATTTTCCCTCCTGTCAGTGTGATTTTTTCATGGAAGAACAAGATAAGTATTGTTATGATTGCAACAACTGCTGCAAATGAGAACTGAAAAACGGTATCTACAAGTACCAAGTTTATCTTATCCAACCCACTGAAAATCATATCCAGCCCCAAGAAGATAAGGACGGAGAAAAATATCAGACGAATATTTTCGTTTGAAATCCTTACTAAGACCTTAGATCCGTAATATGCTCCTATCAGGACTCCTATTGCTGTGGCAGCAGCGATCAGTGGTTGTATAAATCCTGCGTACCAGTAGATCGTGCTGCTTGTTGCTGCAGTGATGCCTATCATGAAATTGCTTGTGGTTGTCGTGACCTTCATGGGCAAGTTAAGTGCCCAGTCCATTCCCAGTACTTTCAGGGCTCCACTTCCTATCCCGAGCAAACCAGAGAAGAAGCCTGCAAAGAACATTATAATTTCCCCAAGGTACCATCTGGAGCCTTCGTAGTTTATGGTTTGTTTCAAGCGCTCATCAAAATAACTTCCACTCAATTTGAAAAATTTTGTACTCCAATCAGGTTTTGTCTTCTTGGGAATCTCGCTATGGAGTTTCTTCACCGCAGGGTACAGTGAAAATAATAGTACTGTGCCGAATATTACATATACTATCCATGAGAGTGAGTGCGCATACATGTAAATAGCAACAAATGAGCCTGCTATCGCTCCACCTGTTGTCGCCATTTCCGGACTTATACTAAGGTTCACGTTTGCTATCTTCTCTTTTGTGTACGCACTTGCGGAACCATCGGACGTAGCTATGGTTGAAATCAAGCTAGCCCCAGTGGCGAATATTATCGGTATTCCATAGAATAGTGTTAAGACAGGTACAAGTATCGTCCCACCGCCTAAACCTGTCAGAGATCCAAGGAAGCCAGAAAAGATTCCAGCCAACATGATGGAGAAGAATCTTATTATGATCTCGATGTAATTCAACATCAATTATCATGCCCTATTTCCGTTAGATTTTGTTTTGTGAATTTTGGTGGAATAACCAACACAGGTATTCGCGATTCTTTCAGTAATTCACTGCTCACAGAATCTAGGAATACCTTTCCGATGGTCCCTAGTTTGCGCTCACCCATCAATATAAGATCAACACCATGCTTCAAAGCGGTCAACATCAGATTTTCTCCAACATTCCTGTCAGGATCGTCAATCAGTTCAAATTCAGCGCTCATATGCAGTGACTCGGTGATCCTTCTTGCATCGTAAAGTATCTCATTGCCTTTCATTTCCATTCTCTCTATTGTTCGGTCATCTTCAGGAAGGGTGTACTGGTCAAATTTTGGGGGATTCTTACCATTATGTGGAATCACATATACAACGTATAGAGCCTCTACCGAGTTTTTAAAAAGGACCGTGAATTCAAGAGCAACTTTTGACGCGTTACTGCCGTCGAATGCTACCATTACTTTCATAAACCACTAAGAGCTCGTTTGGATATGAAAGAATACACTAATATAGCATAGAAAATCTATAAATAAAACAGAAAATCATGTTATATGAAATTTGTTCATCATACAACAGAATATCTTGATAAATTGCAGAGTTAGTGAATCCACGTTTGAATAAACATAGGGTTCCGAAAGCTGTGTAAACTTAAGGATAACTCTTCCGTAACATTTCCATGATCTCGTACATGCACTTATGGAATCCTCTCAGCATTGATGTACTTCCTTTAACATTTGTACAATATCAAACAAATTTAATAATTAATTAAATATAGTTATCTTTTTTGCAATCAATTTCATCAGATTGCACAGCAAATGCACATGCAGAACTGCCCATGCTGCACCTGAAAATGACCTAGAAATTAATTCCTGTATGCCCTTATGCCCGTCGCATATCACAAGCTCAACACCCTTGGATCCCCTGTTATTCAGATCGTCAAGGGATGGTTCCAATTTCATCTCGGTTTCTGAATCTAATCGTCGCCTCAAAGCTGAGCAGGAGAAAGGAGATCAACCTCAGGAATTCCATCATTGCCTACCTTGCATTCTTTGGCGGAATCAGGGTCGGAGAACTGGTGCAGATCAATGTGAATGACATCATGGACAATGGCATCAGGATAAGATCGGAGAAGGGCGAGGCAGAGAGGATCATAGGACTGCCCGATGAGATTCTGGAAGACGTGAGAAGATATATTAGAGATTATAGGCCGTCATCCGATCCAAC
>JAJZZQ010000017.1 GCA_021797525.1 Thermoplasmata archaeon
ACAACGACAGACATGCCGTCGCCCTTCATGAGGTCAAGGCGGTGTTGTGGTCTGTCAGGGGCATCAATCAATATAATCGGCAGTTCCGGGGAGGACCATAGTTTTTGCACTTTCTTAGTACCCCTGAAGTTTCGAAGTGCGTTCCTGACATCCTCTATTTCTGGTCTTGATTTGAATTTGATAAATACATTCTCCATATGGCCATCAGGTACTGGAATTCTTGCGCATTTTGCTTCTATGCACATTCCAGAGAGCATTAAATGACCTTCCGCGTTTAAAGTTCCAAGTATCTTGACGGACTCTGATTTGATCTTCTGCTCTTCGCCCTCAATATAAGGAATTACATTGCCTGAAGCATCAAGTGATGAGACTCCAGGGTAACCGGCACCGCTGAGAGCCTGCATTGTCGATACTATTACTTGCGATATACCAAACGGCTCCAGAGCTTTCAGGGGTATTGCAAGCTGCGTTGTGGAACAGTTTGGGTCTGCAGATATGAAACCTGCTTTCCCATGTTTTCTCTGCTCATTAATAAGAGTAAGGTGCTCAGGGTTAACTTCCGGAATAATAAGTGGTACATCAGAATCCAGCCTGTGTGGACTTGACTTTGTTATGAGGGGAAACTTTTTGGAAAGTGTTTCCTCAAGCCCACCCATATTTGATGGAAGTGCACTGAAAATCAGATCAATGTCATCTCTCTGCATAATTTCTTCGTCTGCCTCTTCAATGCTCATGTCACCAAATTCTTCAACATCATCGGTCAATTTGAAGCCAGCAGACTCTTTCAGATTTTTTCCTTTTGAAAGGCTTGAGGCAAAAAGCCCAGTCACTTCAAAATTAGGGTGGTTCTTCAGCATTCTCAAATATTGCTGGCCAACAATTCCAGTTGCTCCAAGGATTGCTGCTTTCAATCTGCTCAACTTCTATCACCCGAGAAAAGATCTCTGTGCAGTTCATTAGCAATTTTGCGACACTCAGAATAAGAGCTCCTGAAACTTATCATACCATTTTCCTGAGCCAGTTTTCCAGAAATGCCTGAACCTATCATTTCAAAAAAATTCCTCACCCTGGATGAAATGGAGTTTAGGAATTCAGGCTCTCCACCAGTTAAAACATATATTCCGGCGTCCTCATTTTCCAGATAATTTTCATAGTTTCTATCTTCATCAGAATTTTTACTGATCACTATGGACAGGCAATTGACACTAAAGTTTACCACTTCTGTGGTGGTCTCCAAATTAGAGTCAATACCCCTAATTCTTACTCTGGTTAATTCCAGATCAACATATTCAAGGGAAAGTGGATGTAGTATCCTGGAACCAATTGCGGTCATTTCACTTAGCATGGTCATGTTAATTGAGAAGATGGGCCGGGGAGACTCTACTATTTTGGGATCTCCGGTCATGACTGCACCAACATCTTTCCAGAATTCAAGTTCACTGGCTTCAAAGTAACCGGCAACAATGCCAGCAGTAAGATCTGAACCACCTCTGCTGAACGCCTTTATATTCCCTTCTTTGTCTCTCCCATAGAATCCGGGTACGATCCTTACTGGTGTACTTTCAAGTAGTTTAAAGTCTGAATAATTACTTGGAGAATATGAAGTAAGCTTTTCATTTCCTTCATAATAGATAATATCTCCGGGATCAATGATTGTACTTCTTATACCAAGGTTCCCAAGTAAGGAATGAAGGCATAGTGATGAAAGTCTCTCACCAATAGTGATTAGCTGGTCTATGCTAATTTCCTTAATTTTTCCACAAAGTATATCCTCAAATTTACCAGGATCCCATTTTAACTTTGGAAAAATTGGGTACATGTCAACGATTTCAAGAATTGATCTGAGTGCTTCCTTGTTAGAATTTCTCGATATTTCAATAAGCCTGTCTGTAACTCCTTTCATGGCGGAAATAACCACGATTATTTCCTGATTTTTATAAGACTCATCTCTGATTTTCAATGCAACATTCAGGAATTCATCACTATTTGAAAGAATGCTTCCTCCAACCTTAATTACTTTAATTGCAGATTTCTGAATCATTTACTTTATGACTGTGAGTGATGTCATATTTAAAAAAATTACCATTACTCATACATATTAAAAATTATTACGGATAATAAAAAGAAAATTAGAGTGAAAGCTCCTGCCCTGGTTCAAGCACCTTAACCTCAGTATTTTTCTGAACCATTTCCTTGAATTTTTTAGGGTCCTGCCTTATGGGTGGGAAGGTGTTGAAGTGCATTGGAACAGTTATCTTTGCTCCAATAAGCTCCGCGGCATACTTTGCCTCAAGTGGGCTCATGGTGAAGAAGCCACCAATTGGAAGAAGGGCAATGTCTGGTTTGTAAATCTCTCCTATAAATTTCATATCGCCAAAAAGGGCAGTATCCCCTGCATGATAAATGGTCTTCCCATCTCCAGTTACTACAAATCCCGCTTCGTTTCCACTGTGCACAGCGGCGGTCATACCAATCTTAATCCCGTCAAATTCTGTCTGGCTTCCCTTATTCATGCCGATGAAGTTGTCGTCAGCTAAGCCTGCATCCTTTCCCATCTGGGAAAGTTCAAACATGCCAACGATTTTTGCTCCAGTTTTCTTAGATATCTCGAAGGCGTCACCAAGATGATCAAAGTGGTTATGAGTAACCAGAACAAAATCGACCTTCCCAAGCTGATCCAGCTTTATTGCAGCATTTGGGTTCTGAGAAATGAAAGGATCTATTACGATTCTCTTTTTGCTGAATTCAACAAGAAATGCTGCGTGCCCTAACCATTTTACCTTTACCATATTTATCTAACACTCATGGAATCTTTATTATTAATTCTTAACCAAAACAATACATAGATATGAATCAGGATAAAAGGTCAGTTTCAATGCATTTCGATAAGCAGGAATGACCTTGTTTGTCAGTTAGATTTCGCGCTAGATAATGATGAGAGGGCTATTTCAATCCCTTGCATGGTTGCATTCAGCTTTTCATAAATTCTCAGAATTCAGAAGAATAATAGAAGCCAAAAAAGCATCTTCACTGTGTTAAACAAAACTAAAGGGCAAATTCAGAATTTTAAATTTTACTGATTGAATATCTTTATAATCCCATACATGTTTAGATTATAGATCAATGTGAAAGAACTTTCCATAGTAGTACGATCGCTCTTCAAAAGCTATGGAGACATTAAAGCCCTAAACGGGATAGATCTCGAAATAGAAAAAGGAGAGATATTTGGTATACTGGGGCCGAACGGTTCAGGAAAGACAACATTGCTGAAGATCCTTTGTTCGCTTCTGGACTACGACTCAGGTTATGTAAATGTTTCCGGAAAAAACGTAGAAAATAACTCATTTGAACTGAAGAAGACTATAGGGTATGTGCCAGAAACACCCGTTCTTTATGAATCTCTTACCCCAATGGAATATCTGAGCTTCATTGGCGGAGTAAGAAGGATAAACTCAGCTGTTCTAAGAAGAAGAATAGATGGTTTTGCCAGTGCTTTCGAGCTTGGAGACTTAATGAATAGCCTGATCGGTTCACTTTCCTTTGGGACAAAACAAAAAGTAGGAATAATTGGAGCTCTCCTCCATAATCCGTCTCTTATTATTCTTGATGAAGCAATGAATGGGCTTGACCCGGGTTCATCAAGGGTTCTGAAAGATCTTCTGGCAGATTATGCAAATCAAGGAAAAACAATTATTTTTTCCACACACATTCTGGAAGTGGCAGAAGGAGTCTGTTCAAGGTTGGCCATAATCTATAGGGGAAGGATAATAGATTCAGGCACTCCTGATGAGTTCAGAACCAGGTCAGGGGGAAAGAGGTTTGAGGATATATTCCTGGAGGAGACCGGTAGCAGAGACCTTAAGATGGTGGTAAGGGCAATAAGAGATTCGATGAGTTGATGAACAGACAAGACTTGATGGTAAGCAAACTCCTGGTTATAGAGGAACGTTATCTTGCACTTAAAGACCTCCCCAAATTCAAGAAAAAGACAGGTGGGATACCGGAAAAAGAGATAAGGTATGTGGAACACCAGATATTTCTTGGGTACAACATATCTGCTATCTCGATGGTGGGATTTGCAATGTTGCTTACCTTTACCCAGCTTTTGCTGCCTTATCCTCTCGCCCACATACAGACATTGTCGATAATTCTATATGTCTATATTTTCCTGGTAAGCCTGTACAGTATCCTGATCCACACAAATACAATCAGTACTTACAGGCTAGCGGAGCCCCTGAGGGTGCTTCCAACTGACATAGGCAAGAAATCAATTCCACTTTCATGGTTTATTTTTACAGGTTCTTCCAGCATCTTTGTCATTATACCCCCTCTTATAGCCTATGTCTACTATACTGGCATCTTTTATTCAATCATTATTGGCCTTGCCTGGGCATTTATAATGCTTGCTCTGGGTTATATTGCCGGAGTAACACTGGCGTTCCTGATCCAGGGCAGCAGCAAAAAGAAGAGGTTGATTAAGGAGGGTCCTCTTTCAAACATTCTGAGGTTGCTTTCAATAATATCTATTTTCGCACTATTCGAGATAGCCGTTCAGTTACCTCAAGAAATACCCATTCTTCCTCTTATCACCGGGAAAATCTGGTATTTCTTTATTCCAGTTCTGGGGGTAGCGTATTCAGTATTCAACATAGGACAGCCTTCTCTTTATTCAATTTACATGCTTATCTCGATATTCCTGAATGGCATAATCTCCATTTTCCTTTACATTTATGTGAACGACAGAGCTCTAGATACAGTAACAAGAGGAGATACAACCACTCTGTCATCGCCAAATGTTTCCGGAAGCGGGCAGCGCAGAACAGAAAGAGGATTTTTTGGAGCCCTTATATGGAAAGATCTTAGAAATATGTTAAGAAATCCTCAGAATATGCTCATGATATTGATTCCTGCATTCCTTGTTCTTCCCACACTTATCTCAGTGTTCTTCTTCTCTTCAGGAATCAGGTATGATTCGATTATAATTTATTATTCAATGCTAGCCATAGTCGTTCTATCGTCTGCCTTCTACTCACTGATATTACTCGTCTCAGAAGGAAATGGTATTAGGCTGCTGCAGATACTTCCTGTAGGCTTAAAGGACCTGGCATTTTCAAAATGCTTCGTCGGCTGCTTGATGTTTGCTTTCATAATGGCTCCAATCACAATTATCCTGTTTATACAACTGCATTCAAGTATTATCGTCCTAGTTATATTTCCTTTGAGCATGTTCATAGGTTTTCTGTACACTTCTATGTACAACATAAGAAGGCTTCTAAGGAAAGTCCCTAACGGCTCTTCCACATTGAATTATTATTCCTTCGGTGGAACTGTTGAGCTGATGGTACTTTTTGCTATTACAGCATCAATGGTCGGATTGCCAGCTGCCGCTTCAAATGCACTCAGTTATGTTATCCATGTTTCAATTATTTCCGGTCAGTCAATGTTCTTCATTTTAACTCTTTTAATAAATTTGATACTGATGTTATTTGTCTTAAGGAAAGTCAGTCATACAATATGACTTCCACTATGGATTTTCCGAAAGCCGATAGATTAGTAAGGTAAGTGATCGCAGAAAACTGATTTTAAACATGATCATGTTTATAATATCTAATGGGAATATGTTATTTCAATAAATATACTCAAACCGGTAAATTCTCATATGGGGTGCAAGAATAATGAGAAAATGGTTGGTTATTCAGGCAATCATTGTGATTGTGATAGTAATTTTTTCAACTATTTTGGTTCTCGGTTTCATGAGGGCAGAAGGAATTAGTTCCAACAGAACTTATTCAGTCGGTTCTCTTAACGCTGAAATAGTAATGGGTGGAAATATCTCATCAGTAACATTTGTGGGTTACGAAGGAAATGCAGGCTCTATCTATACCTATAAGATAGTTCTATTCAACAGTGACCGCAACTCCCCAATTAACGTGACTTCAATAGAGACTACAACTACAGAATTCACAATTGTTAATACCACAGTACCCCTTCCTCTGAGCATTCCAGGCGACAGTTATATCTACGTCTCCATAAACATAGGCAGCACCTATGCAGCTGCAGGATACACTGGAGATCTTGATCTTGTTATCACCGAAAAATCCTGACAGAATAGGTTCTTTTTTCATAAGCAATGGACGGAGGTTATACAGAGATTAACAATTTGGCAAACTGGAATTAAGTAGGACTTCCCTTTAGGAATTTAAATATAATCCTAGTGCATAGGGGTAGAGTAACCCGAGTGATAGAATGATGGAGGAAGAACTCTTACTTTCAGAGGAAGAATATCAGAAATCAGGTGTACATATTGGTACCCAGATAAAGTCAAAAGATATGCAGGATTATATCTTCAAGATCAGGAATGACGGCCTTTACATTCTTGATATTAAGAAGACAAACCATTCTCTTATTGTGGCAAGTAAAATGCTTTCAAGGATCGATCCTTCCCAGATACTGGTTGTTGCCCAGAGGCAATATGCTTTTCGGCCAGTAATAAAATTCTCAGAGGTCCTTGGAACAAAATCAATAGTTGGAAGATTCATCCCCGGTACACTTACAAACCCTCAAATGAAAAACTACCTGGAGGCAAAGGTTGTTATGGTAACAGACCCACTTGCTGACACTCAAGTTATGAAAGAGGCAAGGATGATAAGTGCACCTATAATAGCTCTCTGTGATGCAAATAATAAGACAGATTACGTTGATCTTGTAATACCGACCAACAACAAGGGAAGAAGATCTCTGGCAGTAATATACTGGCTTCTTGCAAGGCAGACCCTGAAATTCAGAGGTTCTATAAAGGATGATTCAGACTTCAAATACAGTGTGGACGATTTCGAAGCCCAGCTATGATGGAGAGGTTGATAACGGGTCCCTTACCCTTTCAATCTTTCTATAGGCAATTTTTCCTTGTGATTCCCCAGCAAAGATCATCTTTTTCCTAACTGCGTGTGCCACCCTTACAGCTCGGCTAATTTTATACCATTGTTCTTCCTCGGGAAAAACATGAACAAGAAAATCTGCATGATCCTCAAGCTCGCCAGAGTATATTCTAAAATTTGCACCGTATTTAAATCCGGTTCTTATTATGAACCCCCTGCTGGTGAGATCATTGTATACCTTCTGTTCAATAGATAACTCAGACAATTTAGGGCTGCTTATAAAACTCCTTTCAAACCTGTTCAGGTAAACCCATTTCCCTATTTTAGCTCCCATCCACTGTGGAAAATTTCCATCTGTTAAGATGTGAGCAGAGTCGGAACCAACTTTATAAGATTCAGCGGGTGGAGGCTGATGTTTACCTAATGGTTCCAGTTGCTCCATAGAAAAAGCTGTGAGATCAAGTTCATCATCAATGACCAGGAAACTCAAATTCCCCATATCCAGTAGTTCCTTCCAGCTAATTGAATCATCTTCCCTTATCACCATATAGGGTGGAGAATATTCATGGTCTGCATTTTTTCTGAACATGATATATTTTCCTTCAACCTTGACCTGAACACCCATCTTCTTAAACCAGTCATAAGCGGGAAAAACCAAAAGAAAAAGTTCAGGGAACTGTAAATGAGATATAAAGTTAGCAGGATCTCTAAATATTGGGTTTTCAGGCTCTATCTTATCCTTGGACATCAGAAAGAAAGCCTCATATGGATCAAGGTTGAGAAATGAATTCGCAAATTTCCCAAGTTTATATTTGTTTATTATGTAGGAGGGACTTCTTTCCTCCATTATAGAAAAAATGATATTTCCGCATCTGGCACTATGCGGTTTGTTTTCTTTTTGCATAAAATCTCTTTGTCAGTGAATCTTCGATATATCCAAGGGCACTTTCCACACCTTCTCCGGTCTTTGCTGAAAGAATGAAATAATCTGTCCCGTACTTTTTTCTGATCTTTTCAAGTTCATCCTTCCAGATAGCAGCCTCATATTTCAAATCAAGTTTAGTTGCAGCCACAACAACTAGGGGCTTCTTCTCGAAATTAGCTGAATATTTCAGTATCTCTTCTGCATACCCCAGTGAATTGGGATTTGTGATGTCAATTGTAACAATTATCGCAGCTGAACCTGGAAGCAAGCGGTCTGCTTCGAGGCTTTCCGAAACTTCCTGAAGAAGAAGGTCTGCGTTTATCCTTCCACTCCCATTGTTGATTGTGATTCTCTTTCTATTTAGCAGCTTTACCTGCATGCTGACATCGTCAGTGTCGTAGACCAGCCTGGAAATCAAGGTGCTCTTTCCCGATCTGGAAAGCCCTGCAACGCTGATCTTCCACATCACACGATCCAAATTCATCGGCGATTGATTAGTAGGTTTTAGTTATAGTTTTTGATTGTTTCCATTGATTAGGACTTGGAAAAATGTTGCCTATTACTGAAGAATATGGGGGAAGTTAAGAGTAATGAACGAGCTTGTCACCGACTTGCATATAGGATGTAAACATGATAACTGTAAAGTGCAGCAATAGGAGTTAATTATTCTCATTCCACAAAGGAACATGGCCATTCTATTTGTCGACTTGAATTGTCATGAAACGACTTGTGAATAGCCTGAAATATAAAAACAGAAATTGAAATACCAGGACAATATCTATGCAGAATGCCTATAATCACAATCAGTCCTGCTCTATATGTAATAGTTTTCTTCATTACCCTAATCATAGGACTAATTATTGACGGGTTTGCCATCAAACTATCAGTTTCCCTAGTTGCAGGAAAGAAAATTCACCTTTCAAGGGGCATGCTTGTCTCGTTGGTTTCAATAATCATTTTCGCCATACTATTTGTGATATTCAGCCTGTTTACACCGGTAGTAGGATTTATTGTTGCTCTTCTTGGAATGATATATGTGATCAAAAATATGGTCAGAACAACATGGCTTGGCGGATTCGGGATCGCAATTGTAGCCTGGATAATACTTGTGGTGATGTACGCCATCATATTCTTTGTTTTTGGCCAATTTGCAGCGCTCAGCATGCACTTTACCCATAATTTCATGCTCTGAATTTCAATTTCCAGGCTCAAACATTTTCTATTTTAGGATTGGAAATTTACAAACTTTTAAGTATTAAAAATTAACTAATTAGATATATTCTAGAGAATAACATAGGCATGCTATCTTAACTCACACAGATTTAATAGGATGGCTGGCATTTAACCATGATAAAAATGAACCTTCAGTTTTCGGATGGCCTCAGGAATATTAAGCCGTCAGAAATTAGGGAACTGCTGAAATATGCAAGCAAAAAAGATTTTATCTCATTCAGTGGTGGAATGCCAAACCCTCTTACGTTCCCTATGGATGAAATCAGACAGATTATAGACGAAGTCATGAAGGAATACGGTTCCCTGGCTCTGCAGTATGGCAATACTGGTGGCCTGAATGAACTAAGAGAAGAGATATCTCGAATGGTTCTGGAGACAGAAGGAATTAATACGAGCATTGAAAATACTATTGTCACATCTGGTTCACAGCAGGGGCTTTATGAGCTTGCCAAGGTAATGATTAACCCTGGTGACTCCATAATCACTGAAGAACCAACTTATGTTGGAGCCATATCAGCATTCGATGCCAACAAAGCAGATATACATTCAATCAGGATTGACAATGATGGTATGGACACACACGCTGCAGAAGAAGAAATTAAAAGTTTGATAAGTGCGGGAAAGAAGCCTAAATTTATCTATCTCATTCCAACGTTTCAGAATCCCACTGGCATCACTATGAGCCTTGAAAGAAGGAAGCACATAACTGAGATATCATCCAGATATTCAATCCCCATCGTTGAGGACAACCCGTATGGTGAGCTTAGGTATTCCGGCCAGAAACTTCCATCCTTGAAGTCAATGGACAGAGATAACAGTGTAATTTATATGGGCACATTCTCAAAGGTAATGTGCCCAGGTTTCAGGCTCGGTTACACTATCGCTCCTGTTGAATACGTAAACAGGGCAAACCTGCTGAAACAGGCATTAGACCTTTCCTCAAGCACATTTTCACAATATGTGGCCTGGCTTTATCTTAAGAAAGGGATCATGAAAACCATGATTCCAAAGGCCATAAACCTTTACAGAAAGAAGAGAGATTCCATGCTTAAAGCCCTGGAGGAAAGTTTCCCTGAAGGTTCCACGTGGTCTCATCCTGATGGAGGTATGTTCGTGTGGGCTACTCTCGATAGAAGAATAAATACATCAGACCTGCTGAAGGAATCAGTAGAAGCAGGTGTTGCTTATGTGAGTGGTAACTCATTCTCCCCATCCAGAAGCCAGGGTTCAAGCATGAGGCTTAACTTCACTTTCGCCGAAGAGAAGAAGATTTTTGAGGGCATGGAAAGGCTCGGATCTCTGATTGAGAAGAAGATGTCAATACTTGAATCCCCTTGAGTGGATATACTATTGTGGCAGGTTCATTTACAGTACTTCACAGCGGGCACAAGAATCTGCTGAAAGCTGCCGCGCTGAATGGCAATCCCGTGATAGTAGGTCTTACAACGGACAGGTATGTGAGGGAGCATAAAGGCTATAGGGGCCGCCCCTACTCCTCACGCAGGAGGGCTATATCTGCATACCTCTCTAATTTTTCAATAAATTTCGAAATCCATCCACTGGAGGAGCAGATTGGTAACTCTACTTCAAGTGAACAATACAGTACCATTGTAGTATCACCGGAAACGGAACCTGTTGCTCTCAAGATAAACAGGGAAAGACTTAATTCAGGCCTCAAGCCACTCTCAATTCTGAAGGTCCCATATACCCTGGCGGACGACCTTTTTCCAGTAAACTCAACCAGAATTATTGAAGGGGAGATAACTCCCCAGGGCCGCAGGAAAAAACCAATTAGAGTAGGTATAGCAACTGGAAACAGGCTTAAGGTGGAGTCTGCAGAAAATGTTCTCAGTAAAGTAATGAGAAAGATTTCTATGGAGGTTGTCACAGAATATTCCCTGAGTAGCCAACAGCCAATTGGAAGTGAAACTGTCGCACTCGCTATAGAGAGATCACAGGCAGCTCTGGGTGACCGGGACTATGGTTTAGGAATAGAATCAGGCCTATATAGGGATCCTATAACATCTAAGGTTTTTGATTTCCATGTCTGTGCCATTGTAGACCGTTATTCCAGAATAAGCATTGGTTTTGGTTCCGGATTCGCAGTACCAGGTTTGATAGTTGATGCCGTAAAGGAAGGAATGACAGAATCCCAGGCGTTTCAAAGGGAAAAAGGTATTGCAGAAATTGGGCGGAGAGAAGGAATTGCGGGATTTATATCATCTAACATGCTAAAACGCTCGATACTGATTGAGGAATCTGTGAGAAATGCAGTAGCACCTAGAAAAAACCCTGAATTTGTCAGTTCTTATACTCAAAATTATTAAGTATTGAGTAAGAATATTAAAAACGGTAATTATGGTTACTAAAGAGGAAATACTGGAAGCTCTGAAGGAGGTCTCAGATCCTGAAATAGGTATGGATGTGGTGAACCTTGGCCTTGTTTATGAGGTAAACATAAACGGAGACCGTGTTTACATAAAAATGACCATGACCGCACCAACTTGCCCTGTAACTCCTTGGATTTTATCAGAGGCCCAGAGAATAACTGAAAATCTTGATGGTGTCGAAGCGGCTGATGTGGAACTTGTATGGGACCCGCCATGGAACCCAAGCATGATGACCGACGAAGCCAAAGAAGCTCTGAATATGGGATGATACTGTACAGACAGGTATCCAATCATCTCATTCTGTCCATTTAAAAGTACCTTTAAATACCCTTTTTATATAAAGAGTTCTGGGTTTTATATGAGTGAAAGAGAAAAAATCGCAATAGAGAACATTGTTGCTTCAACATCCCTTGCTGAACATCTTGATCTGAGCAGAATTGCGCTGGCACTTGATGGCTCAGAATATGAACCGGAACAGTTCCCTGGACTTATATACAGACTGCATGAACCGAAGACTGCAGTGCTTATATTCAGAAGTGGAAAGGTAAACTGCACAGGCGCAAAAAACCTTGCGAATGTCAGGTTGACCATTGAAACTATCATTCAGAAACTTAAAAAGGCCGGAATAGAAGTCTATGACAACCCTGATATTGTAGTTCAGAACATAGTTGCAGTTTACGATCTGGAAGCAGATCTTAACCTAACGGACATAGCCATGTCACTGGGGTTGGAAAATGTGGAGTATGAACCAGAGCAGTTCCCCGGATTGGTTTACAGGGTTGAAGAACCTAAGGTTGTGCTACTTCTCTTTGGGTCGGGAAAGGTAGTTTGCACTGGTGCCAAGGAGGAAAGCGAGATAGAGCAGGCCGTTATAAAGGTCAAAAAGGAACTTCAGAAGGTAGGGCTGATCTAGTCCTTAGATTCTTTTTCTTTCAATATGTTCTTCACAAATTAGAGATCACATTTTAAAAAGAGGAATTAATTCTAAAGATCCTATACAGCGAATATCCGCCATGGCATCAGGTTACCGTAAGAGGAATTTATTCCGATACGGGCCCTATGTCTATAGGGTTATTAATCAAAGTCAAAAATCTCTCTGAGGAAAACAGTGGCATACATTCCTTTTCCCAGTGAGAAAGCGAAGTTTCCGTCCTCTGTTACTCTAAAATCCTTAGCCCTGGCGGAGGTTATTCTTGTATCTCCTGAAGACCACATATCTCTGTGGCCAGTAATTTTGAAATTATCCTGCCTTATATCTCCCAGGACTTCTCTTTCAATCTCACCCATTATGCCGTCGGAAAAGGAAGTCCTATATCCGAACAGTTTTAAAACAGGCCTCATTCGATCAGCCGCTACTTGAGCTCTGATTTGACTTATATTGAAGCTGTTGGCAACAATCTCCTTTCCAGACTTGTTAAAGAGGTTGTCAACTTCAACCACGGTATCGCCTTCAAGGACCTCGTTCAGTGATCCGACTGTACTTATTCTCTTTGCAAGAATTCTATTGAAAAGGTAGGACTGATAAGCATGAATGAATAGCATCCTTAGATTTCTTGGAAATACATCAAATGCTCCATCAATTTTGCCTTTCTCTGCTATATATCCAAGAAGAGATCTTTCGAAGTTCAGATGAAGAGGATATTCCTTCAAAGCCCTTCTGGCATCGCCTGTTTCATGAAAATTTATCCTGAAGTCATCATGGTCAAATGCAGGATCATACAGATACAGGAGAACAGCGTCCTCATATTTTCCTCTGACCAGTAATTCCCCGATTCTATGTGTATTCACCCTGATGCTTCCAAATCTTTGTTGTCCGAAATAGTCTGGAAATCCCCCAATTTCCTCAAGCTTTTCCAGTGAGTCCAGCACCTTTCCTGTATCTATGCCCTCACCCAGCCCTACAATGAACCTGTTTCCAATTAACATTCCCAGATCCAGTTGTGTGTTGCTTCTGAACACTCTGTCAATTGAGACATCATGGATTATAATATTCGAAAGATCAAACTGCCCATCAAGAGAGAAGAATTGCTTTGTTATGCCCCGCTTATCTTTCGTACCGGCATATCTGATTCGCTCCTTGCTTATCCCAAGTCTTCTAGAAAGGTAGGACACAAACCTGTTTGTATCCCAGTTTTTGAGCACAGCACTGAAAATAGTATATCTGCCTTCTCTGTCTTCAGGAATATCTGACGGGATCTCTTCAACAATGAAATCCTCGGGCTTAGTTTTTAATGCGCCTCGGATTCGGTTATCACCAAGCAAAGGTCTACCCATTCCCGTCAGCTCATCGATCTTCATAATGTAAGCCTCGCCTTAAGGGAATTGGGTTATGAAATAATAATACTGGCTGAATAAGCCTCATAGAAATGTTAACTGTTTGTAACACCTCCTTTTAAATACATTTATTTATTGATTTAGCCTTACCTTCCAATGTTTAAGGAAAAATTTCAGGCAATAAGAGATGGGCTCACTTATGATGATGTTTTACTGGTCCCATCCCGGACAGCAGTTGAGCCGAAAGAGATAGATGTCAGTTCTCACGTCTCCAGACACATTCAGGTAAAAATCCCCCTTCTGAGTTCTCCTATGGATACGGTGACAGAAACACAGATGGCAATCTCCATGGCAAGGGCTGGAGCCATTGGAGTGATACATCGGAATCTGACAGTAAATCAGCAAGCGCTTATGGTGCGAAACGTTAAGCGTGAAGAGTCCATAATTATAAGAAATGTTCATACTGTTTCTCCAGACACCACAATTCAGGAGGTCAGGAACATAATGGGCACTAAGAAGATAGGGGGCCTTCCAGTCCTTGAAGGAGACAAACTGGTCGGAATCGTTACAAAAAGGGACCTGGAATTCGCTGGAAAGCAAGTTAAGACAGTTGAAGATGTAATGGTCAGGAAAGTCATCTCGGCCAGGGATAATATAAAGATAGAGGAGGCAATAGAAATCCTCTATAATAACCGCATAGAAAAACTCCCTCTGGTAGATTCAAAGGGCAGAGTAGTTGGACTTATAACTGCTAAAGATATAAACACGAGACAGAAGTTCCCGACCGCATCGCGAGATGAAGAGGGTCAGCTTTTGGTGGGAGCAGCAGTGGGGCCGTTCGATATTGAACGAGCCGTTACTCTGGAAAAGGAAGGGGCTAACCTGATTGTTGTGGATACTGCTCATGCTCATAATCAGAATGTAATGAACTCAATCAAAAAGATGAGGAAAGAGATAACTGTGGATATAATGGCTGGGAACATAGCCACTTCGGAAGCAGCCGAAGACCTGATATCACTGGATGTTGATGCGCTAAGGGTTGGAATAGGTCCAGGCTCAATATGCACAACAAGAATTATAGCAGGTATAGGTGTACCACAGATCACAGCTATTTCTGACACAGCGGAGGTTGCCTCTGAGCACGGCGTGCCTGTTGTGGCCGATGGAGGAATAAGATTTTCAGGTGACATAGTGAAGGCATTTGGTGCTGGTGCCAGTTCAGTAATGCTGGGTTCCCTCTTCGCAGGAACAGATGAAAGCCCTGGCAACGAAATTATAATTAGTGGAAGAAAATACAAGGCTTACAGGGGCATGGGCTCTATAGGTGCCATACAGACAGGATTATCGGACAGGTATGGAAAGGTCGGAAGTTCAAAGTTTGTTGCAGAGGGTGTGGAAGGCGCTGTTCCATACAGGGGCAAAGTTGAAGAGGTAATTTATCAGCTTGTAGGTGGCATCCGGTCAGGAATGGGTTATGTCGGTGCAAAAAATATTGATGACCTGAGGAAGAATGCAAGATTTGTAAGAATAACCGGTAGCGGACTCAGGGAAAGCCACCCCCATGACATAAGAATAACAGCTGAACCCCCTAACTATCAGCTTTATAACTACTCATAAAGGTTCAGGATAACTTTTCCTATTCAATGGAATAATTTTTATCCTGAATTTTGGATCATAACGCCGGATGAAGAGATTTCCAATTGTATTGCTGATAACGATGGCTCTTCTGCTTTCGGCCATACCTGCATCGCATGCATCCTCTACCACAGTCAGTATAAACAAGGCTACTGACAGTGCAGCTGTTAGCACAGTTGTTAATTCCACACTTAACATAACCGGGAGTCCTGATGTCCTTAATGCACTTTTAATATCAAACCAGTCAATAACATTTTCAGTGTCTGGGAATTCAACTACAATGGCCGGCATAGAGAGCTCAATCGACTCACTTCAGTCCGGCATCTCTGTAAGTAATATTTCCCTGAGTTTCAATGAGACATCCATAAACAATGCAAACAAAGGGCTGATACAGATCCTTTATTCTACAGGCCTTTCCATGGATCTGAAGGGAATGGTAAAGGGAAAAACAATAAACATGACATGGAGGTCTTTCAACTTCAGGGGAAATTTAACAGTGAAAGGCCATAACGCCAATTCCATTGGAAAATTCGGTGTATATTTCAACACTGAGCCAAATTTCCTGAATTTTTCTGCCTTCTCAAAATCCCTTTCAAACTGGACATCTTCATATATATCTTCATTGAACATCACTGAATTTTCTATGTCATCAAGCGCTAACTACAACTCTTCTGCCGGGCTTGGACTTTTCAATTTGAGCCTGCACATCGATCCTCAATATGTCATAAAAGCTCCAGGTTATGATAACGCCTCCGGAAATTCAATTAATATAGGAAATCCTCCGGCCCAGAAAAGTGATCTGTATTACGGAATTGCAGCTGTTTTAATCATAATTGTAATAGTTCTTTACTACTATACCCGGTTCAGGCGCCGTTAATATGCCTGATCCTGTAATTTTTCTCAATTTCTGCCATGTCCATTTTTCTGACATCATAAACAAAATTCCGGAGTTTTAAGAAATTATCCTTAAATCGTTCATATCTCTTCGGGTTTCTAAGGATTGCAGCTGGATGGAACTGAGGTGCCACGAATATATTTCCTATGACAAATATGGAACCCTCTATCTCAGATATGGGGCCAAAATCTATACCCATG
The DNA here is from genome assembly GCA_021797525.1 of Thermoplasmata archaeon. The sequence goes on from JAJZZQ010000017.1 coordinate 16,431, forward strand.
ACACTTCTGAGGGATTTCAGCGGAGAGTTTCCCATTGGTATCAGAATCTGCGGGTGCAGAATGTTTATTTCAGTTCTGAGGAAATTGCTGCATTTTCTTATTTCAGAAATCCTGGGGCTCTTTCCTATTTTCGGCCTGCAGCGGACTGCATTTGAAATATAGATGCTGTCCATGTCAAGGCCGGCAATACCCATAACGTCCCTGAGAAGCTTTCCGCTTCTACCTACAAATGGGATCCCTGTCTCATCCTCCCTTGCCCCGGGGGCTTCCCCTATTATCATAATCTGAGGATTTGATTCACCAGTTCCACATACGGCTCTCTTCCGGGAGAAGAAAAGATCACATCTCTTGCAGGATTGAATTTCCCGGTTGAGCTCCTGAAGGGAATCCATGGGGTCGATTATTCCGTTGATTTATTTACTACTTTTGTTTGGTTATTTCCAGATTTGCCAAAAGAGGAGAGAAATATGCCCACACTGATCAATGCAAAGCCAGCATAAGTGTATGTGGTACTGACCTCATGAAGGAGCAGAAGGCTAAAAACAATAGACAAAGCTGGCACAAGGAAGAAGAAAGATGATATTTCAGAGACGGGATATTTTCTGACCAGGTACAGGAATATGCCGTAAGCGACAGCAGTCCCTATGGATCCCATAAACAGGGCAATGAGAAGGAACTGAATTGTAAGACCTTGAATGGTGAAGTTCCCTGGTGCAAGAGAGAAGAGGGCAAGGAATGGAAGAGCATATACAAACTGTATAGTGTTAACGCTTCTGCTGTCCTGGTTTGCAAAGTATTTCTTAAAGACTATTGTCGCTGATGCCCATGATATAGCAGCAAAGAGAAGAAGGAACAGCCCAATTCCGGGCCTTATGATAAGATGATCGACGAATACGACTATCAGGCCGCCAAAACCCAGAAAGGTCCCGGCAATCTTAAGTTTCGAAGCCCTCTCTCCAAGAAAAATGATAGAGAATAGCATTGTGAGTACCGGGAAAGTGTAAATTATGATGGAGCTCAAAGAAGAAGTTTCCGTGCTCTCTCCCAGGAGCCAAAAAGACATGAATGCAACGATATTTAAGAAGCCATAGATCAAAAGCAGAATATTTTCTCTTTTTCCGGAGGGCCATTTCAGGCCTCTCCCAAATAGTGCAACAGCAAAAATCAGCGCAAATATAATCCTGAACAGCACAACCCCTTCTGGTCCCTCATAGGAGAGGGCAAATTTGACAAACGGGTAGTTTAAAGCCCATGCTGATGCCATAACCAGAAAGAGAATTGCATCCCCGAACCTGTTCACTGCTTAAGGATGCATTTAAGGTATTTCTCTTTATTTTTCAATGAAGGTGATGGCTCAATCCGAAACAGGGATTTCTTTCCGTGCTTCTTTGTCAGCTACAATAAAATATTATTCATGGCTACATTTTTGGAGATATGCCAGCTGATCTTTTTGGTGACCGGTTCAAAATACTGCAGTATTTTCAGTCTCACGGGATACTTGTGTCACCAGCAGCACTGGATATTATCCTCAAAAGAAGCATGGGTACGATGATTCCCCGCATGATTTCGGATGAAATAGTCTCTTCCGGTTATCTCAGCGAGGAGGATGTCCGGAAGTTACTCCGAGGAGACAGGAAGCCAATACCAGCCAAGTTTGAGATCAGCCTTCCGGATATAAGGATAAACAGTTCTGTTGAGGATTTCAGGGCAATGTTCGCAAACAGGTTTGAAAAGCTCTCCAGAATGGTCTCCCTTTCAGGAACAATGAGAGGATCAGTTGATATACGGACTGCCAAAAAACTGCAGGGTGAGGCAAAGGTAGTTGGGATGGTCTCTTCCATTGATACAACCAAGAATGGCCATAAGAGGCTTGTTATTGAAGACATGGAAGACTCAATACAGGGAATAATAATGCGGGACCGGGGGCCCGCAAATGAACTTATTCTTCAGGATGAAGTTATAGGGATAGTCGGATCTGTAAGCCATGGAAAAGGGGACCCTGTAATATTTGTGAATGAGATAATAAGGCCTGACATCCCGTACAGGGTTATAGACGACAGAGGAAAAGAGCCTTCACTCGTGGGCTCCATCTCCGATATACATGTTGGATCAAAGACATTCAGAAAAGACGATTTCAGACGAATGGTGAAATGGATAGAATCCTCTGAAGGTGAAGCGCAGAATCTGCATTACCTTATTCTGAGTGGGGACGTTATTGATGGGATAGGTGTATATCCGGGGCAGGAGAATGATCTTGAGCTCGTGAATCCAATGGAACAGTATGGGCTGCTTGGAGAACTTCTGCAGGGGCTTCCTGATGATATACAGACTTTCATAATGCCAGGCAACCACGACACTGTCAGGCTAGCGGAACCTCAGCCTGAATTCAGCGGAAAGATAAAGGAATTGCTTCCAGAAAATGCATTTATGCTTCCGAATCCTTATAATCTTGTTCTGGAGAACAGGAATGTCCTGATATACCACGGAATGTCCCTGAATGATATGGTTGAACTGGTTCCCGGCGCAAATTTCACTACAATAGGGAAGGCCATAGATGAGATTCTTAAGAGGAGGCATCTTTCTCCAAAATATGGTGGCAAGACGCCCCTAATACCGTCCCCTGTGGATTACCATGTAATCGAAAAGGTTCCTGACATATTCATCACAGGGCACATACATTCACATTATATGGGCAATTACAAGGGTGTGAGATATGTCAACTCTTCGACCTGGCAATCTCAGACAGAATACCAGAGGATGATGAACTTCGCACCGAATCCATCAATATTATCTATGTTTGACCTGAATTCACAGTCGACCTTTATACAAAAGTTCGAGTCCAGATCCTAAAGTGTTCTCCGGATTA
>JAJZZQ010000058.1 GCA_021797525.1 Thermoplasmata archaeon
CCGGACATCTTCTCCTGGAATATTGCGCCCTCAATGGCAGGAATAAGGCCACAATCTGAAATGTATCTCTGGATCCTTTCGACCTGTGATGTCAGGTCCTGGTCCCTTGTTGAAACCCTGGCATACCCTACGACATGTCTTGATAACTCATTGCTCATATTTCATTATCATATTGAAACGGTAAATAAGGGTAAAGGAAAGGGCTAACTTATTGCAATGTTTCAATGAGTGTGGAGACATTGGAACTCTTAAGTGGATAAAAGATATTATCCAAAGGTGCTAGGACAAATCTTCATCCCCATTTATCCAGGGTATATTCCTTCTAAGTCAGGCGCTACTAATAGAGCATTTAACCACAAGATTTATGCGGATTTCCCTGGAGAGATAGTTGAGTTCTACGGGAATAACCTGAAAGATATCTGGAACGGACAGAATATTAATATAAAAGAGAAATGGAAAGCTTTCCTTACCAAGCATCCGGAATACGTCATTTATGGAAAATCCATTTGCAGTTTCTATTTAAGGTCAATGCCACCGAGTAGCAACCATCAAGGGAAAGGGGCATTAGCCTTTCGCGTTAACAGAGTCGCATTTGAGCGATACTTGGAAAGTAAATCCTCGGAGTTGATGTCACAATGCATATCAGCTGGAAATTTAGGTCCACTGCGCTCTTTCATTTCCTCGAATTTTTTTAGAGTTTCCCAATTTCTGGTGCCATCTAATCCAATTGAGTTGAGAAAAGCTTCCCGGTGGAGGCTAAAAACGACTTCAGATTTTGGAGAAATAATGAGTGAGATTGAGAGGCTCAGGATCCTGTTGAATCCAATTGATGTGATTTTCCCTACGTATCAGTTCTTTACCGATATGCAAAACCTGGAGTATTCGGTCAATAGATTAATGATTCAATCCAGCTATCTCTATTTGAGAAACGTCCAAGAAAAAATCATTGTTTCCGCCGCCATAATTGAAATATCAAAGAAACTTTCTGACATGCCCGGAACTATTCATGATTGGGTAAGAATAGCACACTCTGTTTATACCATTTACTATACAAATCTTGAAAAAGTTAACTCCCACAATGATAATTTGTCTAGTTTTAAATTCGGCGGAAAAATTGACACCTTCATAGATAAATTTGTCAGAATAATAACCAACAAAGGCTTAATCAATGCAAATGGCGAAATAGACGACAACCAGATGTCTATGTTCCTAAGTGACCCGAAATCTTGCCTTCCGGTAATTCATTTTGGGAAAGAAATTATAAACAGTATGGAAAACTTGGTTGGCGACGCAAATGGCGAAATGTATAAATCTTATTCTATGTGTAGTTCCTACATCCATGAACTACTACCCTTTCCTTTCGATTCTCTACTTGAATTAAAATCATTCAAAAGATTCTTTAATTTTTATGATACTGTGCTTGAAATGTTCCTTAATCGTTTGAACACTTATGTGATGCCATTTTTTTCATTGAATGATGCAAGTGCTCTGTTTACCAGAAGTGACCAAGGAGTGCTTGCCTTTTGGGAAACAAATAAAAAAATCCTACTACACTTGGTAAAGAAGTGCTTCAGACAACTTAGCAAGGGGAATAATTTTTCTTCAATGTTTATTAGACTTTCAGCTAGGGAACTTTTTTCACTTTACCACATTATAAGACCAGGTGTAAGCCGTTTTTCAAAGGGGCAATTCAACGGTTTATTATTTGATAATTTGGTCACCGGGATCCAAGAGTATTCTTATTCGCCTGCACTTTACGAAGGAATTCATTATGCAATAAACTATTTCTCGTCTCTGTTTGAAGATAGTAAGAACTCTTTTGTAGGAGGAAAAAATATTAACTTTAACAGAGAAAATACTATCTTTCTTACATATATGCTTGCTGAGTACTCCCATGATTGGCCTGTCCCATAGCAGTTATTATTTTTCTGATTAGCACTGAAAGGGTTTCATTATACCAATAATCAGCCTGCCTCACCTTTGCAAGGTAATGCATGGATCCAACAGATTCAGGAGCTCTGCCCTCAATGAAGTCTGCCACTGACTCGGGAACATTGTTAATTATCAGGAAATTATAGAACCACTTTCTAAGGTATTTAGGGGCAATTCCATACCTCCTTAGACTGGATGAGACAGTATCCCTGTGGATATAGAACCTATGAAGCTTCATGGCCAGTTCTGTTGGCATGTAAACATACTGGGACCTCTTATTGCCCCTGTTGTAGTTTAGAGGATATTTTGAGAACCTATCATCTATGATAAGCTTAGATGGGTCAAATTCTTTTAGCATCTTAACAAGTTCCGTTATCCTGATTCCTGAGAAAGCCAGGACCTGAAAAAGTAACCTGTCTCTTTCATTCTCGATTCCTTGATATGCCCTTTTTATATCATTGTCTGTGGGGACATAACCATCGGGATTGGTTTTCCTTGAAGGCAGTGCTTTCCTGAAGTATATTGCGGATTCTTCATTGATAATCTCATTGTCCAGGAGAAAGTTGACGTAGGCCCTGATTACTGTAAGGACCATTGATGAGCTGCTGTTTGATACAATCTCCCTGAGTTCAGATAGTACGTGAATTTCTTTATTTTCGATCGGTTTCAGATACCTCAGGATGTCTGATTTATACCCCTGGCTGAATCCTTTCTGGTCCATCCATTTCTTTAACTCTCTGTTGTATTTTGATGCCGGAGGCAGGGA
>JAJZZQ010000011.1 GCA_021797525.1 Thermoplasmata archaeon
GGTCAGCCACATATCACGTACGATTACAACTTTTAATGGATCGTCCGGATCCTTGAACCTATCTCCAATAAATTCTCTCCTCTCCTTATTCCTGATGTGTTCCTGCCAGTCAGGCCCATCGGATGCTGATCCGGTCATTACAACCTTTATGGTTCCCTTTGAATCATCGCTGTCATGCCATGAAGGCCTCAATTTTACAATCTCATTATGGAGTTCAACTGCAATTCTCCTGCTCATGGCTACAATCATAGCCTTTCCATCCAGGGCCTCCAGGCGCCCTTCCCAGTGCTTAACAAAATCCTCTGCGATTTTCCTTATCCTCTCATCAGTTCCAACAATTTTTTCAAGGGCACTCCATTTGGTCTTCTGCTTTTCCCTGCCTTCTAATTCTTCGCCCTCCGTTGCAGCATCAAATTCTGTGTCTATTTTTGGTACTTCTTCCGGCTTTAGTCTTAATTCAACCAGGCGGTTTTCATAGTAAATCCTCACGGTGTTTCCATCCTCTACAGATTGCTTAATGCTGTAGATATCTATGTAATCCCCGAATACAGCACGTGTACTGCGATCTGCTGTTTCTATCGGAGTGCCAGTGAAGCCTATGAAGGAAGCATTAGGCAATGCATCCCGTACATATTTTGCATACCCATATTTCAACGATGCTTCCTTATCATTCTTGGAAACCTTGAGTGAGAATCCATACTGGGTTCTATGTGCCTCATCAGCAATAACGATAATATTATCCCTTTCAGACAATAGTGGAAATTCATGGCCCTTATCTTCTGGCAGGAACTTCTGGATTGTTGTGAATATAATTCCGCCTGATGCAATATTTAAGAGTGATTGCATATCTTTCCGTGACTGGACCTGTTTTGGCTCCTGCCTCAAAAGTTCCTGGCATTTTGTGAATGTGGTAAATAGTTGCCCATCGAGGTCATTTCTATCTGTAATAACAACAAATGTAGGGTTTTCCATTTCCTTTTGAAGTGCAAGCCTTGCAGCATAGAATACCATCACTAGGCTTTTCCCGGAACCGGTGGTATGCCAGGCAACACCTGCCTTCTTTGTGGTGCCCCTTGCTTCAATTGTAGCCTTTACTGCTTTTTCAACAGCATTGTATTGATGGTAAGCAGCCAGGATCTTTATTGTCTGTGTAACATCATTAACGGTATCCTTTACCTCTTCATAGACAATATAATGCTTGATAAGATTCAGAAAAGTTCTTTTATTTAGCATTCCATGGATGAGGGTTTCATATTCCGGTATTTTTTTATCCGCAAATTCGAAATCAACAGTTTTCCAGGGCGAGAACCTATCGTATTCTGAAGTAATAGTGCCTGCATTTGCATATTTTCCATCGCTTATTATAATTATTTCATTGAACCTGAAAAGTGATGGTATTTCATTTTTGTATGTTTGAATCTGATTATAAGCAGAAAGGATATCTGCCTTTTCACTTCCCGGGTTCTTCAGCTCAACAACAACCAGTGGCAAGCCATTTACGAATATGACAACATCAGGCCTTCTATTGGTATGGTCACTTTTCTCCACTGTAAACTGGTTGAGTGCAAGGAATTCATTATTTTCAGGTTTATCAAAATCTATTAACCATACCTTATCCCCTATTATCCTTCCATCATCGCCGGTATATTCAACATCTATGCCATTTACTAACATTCTATGGAAGCTTCTGTTATTGGCCACAAGGTCCTGTGAATCATTCCTTATTATTTTCCTGATTGCATCCTCAATTGCTTCTTCAGGGATATTTGGATTCAATGAATAAAGCCTGCTTCTTAGCCTTCCCAACAAGAAAACCTGATCGTTCTTTCTCTCCTCAAACAGACTGCCTGCAGAGATATCCGGGCCATAATCTGTTGTATATTGGAGACTGGCTAGCTCATCCATGAAACTTTCTTCAAAGTCCTGTTCATAGAATCGCTTACTCATTGGCATCCCCCACTGGAACTCTTATTTTGCCTGACATTAGTTGCGGAAGAAGTAAGTCTCTAGTCTCTTCAAGAAAATTATTCTCTTTTTCGGAAACTTTTATTCTCTCATATATACTATCAATTAATATGTGAAATAAACTGAGAATTTTAAATGTGGGTTCAGCGAATTTAAAGCTGAGTATGGTTTCTTCTGGTATGGCAAGAACGGTTGTACCTGTAGCAAAACCTATTACTCTGTTTCTATATCTTTTTGTGCAAAGTAGTTGAAAAATATAATGCTTGGAAATTTCATTTTTGAATCGAACAGCATATAGGTGGTGGGTAAAAATAAATACATGATTTTCAAAAATTTCTGGCACAAATACTGGGCTACCTAACACCTCACGTTTTTGTGTTATATCTGTGTTTGCAATAACAATATCTCCAGAAGAAACCTGGTGTTTAATTTTAAAATCACCAGTATAATATTTAATAGAAGTTTCAATAAATGTAGAATCTTTTGAAATGCATCCAAGATTTACCATAGGCGTTCCAGTATCAGATAAATATTTTCCCTTATAGGATAGCCCTCTTTCCAAGTCTATAAAATCACTGAGTTTTTTGAGCT
>JAJZZQ010000031.1 GCA_021797525.1 Thermoplasmata archaeon
AGGAAGCGAGATAAGGCCTGTAATAGATGCACTCAGGAAATGGGGTGAAAAATACATTACCTCTGGGGAAAACACCATATATTAATTTTTCTTTGAAATGTAACTGGTCAGTCTAATGTGCAATAGATTTATCCATATCCGGTGTTATCAACCGAAAGATCCTTATATGGCTAATGCATTATATTAATAGAATGATTAAACTGCTTGCAGAAACGCCCAGGGATCAGGAGATCATAGACAACCTGCAGCGTTCTCTGGATCAATTCAAGAAACACATGGAAAATCGCATCAAAGAGCTCAGGGAGGAATTTGAGGAATACAAGAAAAGGCATCCTGCCACTGTTGGCGTAAAGAACGGAAAGACATATGATATAGCAAAATTGAAGGATGCTCCCTCTGGCAATAAGATCATTCAGGAATTGCCGGAGAAAAGAAAGCCCGGAGCACAGCCCAAGCACAAGGGGCATTTCAGGATCAGGTCGAGACCAACGGAGAGGGTGATAATGCACCTTGATCTCCATGAGTGCCCGGATTGCCATTCATCCCTGAGACGAAGGGGAACTCGAAATCGCATAATAGAGGATATTCCTGTCATAAAACCGGATATCATAGAGTACAGCATGGACAGATTATACTGCAAAATGTGCCACAGGATGTATGAACCAGATATACCTGAAGCACTCTCCGGTGCAACACTTTCCATCAAGGCCATGCTCACAGTGGCATATTTCCGGATTGGTATGAGGATGGGCATTGAGAACACTGCATCAACAATGATGCAGGTCTTCGGCATAAGGATATCTGAAGGTGAGATACAGCACATACTGTCACAGCTTTCTGGCACACTTGGAGTGGAATATGAAAATCTTCTGATAGAGATAAGGAATGCACCATCAAGGCACATGGATTCAACCTCATGGAAGATTGGTGGGAATCCATACAATCTATGGACATTTCTCACGAAGGGAGAGGCAATATTCCTTGTGTCAAAGGGCAATGGCCATGAGGTTCCCATGAACACGCTGAAGAACCACAGGGGTATAGACATTCATGACAGGCATTCTGCATTCGAAACCCTCGCTTCGAAAACAGGCAACGATCAGCAGTACTGCTGGTCCCATATCATATGCGACGCAAAGGAACTCGAGGAATTCTATGGTGAAGAAGGTGCAAGAATAAAGAGGGCACTGCAGGCAGTATACGATGATGCAAAGAAATTCCATGGTCATGGCACCATGGATGATGTGGAGAAGCTTTACCACAAACTTACCTTCCTTCTGGGTTCTGATTATGAGCATAAAAAATCAAGGAGATTCGTTGAAAACCTCCTGAAGCGAAAGAAGGAGTGGCTATTCCAGTTTGTCATAAATCCGGATGTTGAATCAACAAACAACAGGGCTGAAAGGGCTTTGAGGCCTTCTGTAATATACAGGAAAACATCAGGTGGATCCAGATCGGAGAGAGGTGCAGAGATATACACAACACTGCATTCCATATACTACACATCAAAGCTGAGGAAGAAGAACTTCATCAGCGATACGCCAGAACTGATCAGAAGAAAGGCTAAACCGGGGTAATTGGATCTGGCACTTCAGACTGACCAGTTACCTTTTTACCTAATATTTTTAAGTGTTGTAATATTTATGATTGGTACTGGTTCTCTTATTTATGGCACACTAAAAATGGAAGACTATGGAATTCCCTTTCTATTAGGAATATTTACGTTGGGCGGAGTTTTGAGAGTTATTATACAAAAGAAAAGGAATTTTACTATTATACGTAAAAAAAATGATTGACGAATCGTTACGATATCTTGATCTGCTACCCTTAAAACATTAATCAAATCCCGACCGGTCCATAGTCCATCATTTTAAATTTCAAAACACAGTTGTAAACGGCTGATACTGGTTGAATGCAATGCGAACCGAACAGTTTCATTGTTCCACATTGAGTGTCGTTATATACTGCATATAGTTTTCCATAATCGTTATATGCTATCATGAAATTAAAACTCGTGATTCAGACTACAATACAAGTGTCTAGAGAGACTAGGGAGAGACTTAAGAAAATAGGAAGCAAGGGTCAGACCTATGATGAAATAATCAACAAGTTCCTTGAAATCGGGGAGAAAGTAATGTTCTTCAACGAGCTCGATAGAATTTCTGACAACGAGGAGTTCATACCACTTGACCAGCTATGAAGTGCTCGTTTCTCAGACTGCTGCCATGGAGTTGAAGGCAATGGAGGAAAACCTGCAGGCGAGAATAGCGGAAACACTGAGGCAACTTGCAGAAGACCCCAGCAACAGATCAGGCAGGCTGGACGTCAAGAAACTCTCAGCAACGAAGAGGCACTACTATAGGTTGAGAGTGGGGGAGCGTAGAATTATATTTTTTACAGACGAGAAGGCAATTAAAGTTGTGAGAATTGCCAACAGATCTGACGTTTACTCCTGATTGGATTGGCAACATACCAATAGCTTCTGTTGGTGTATTCTATTAACCTTTAAGCAAATCCCGATCGGTCCGTTCGAGCCTAATTATCCATATACGTTCTTTCTATGTCCAATCTTTATTACGACAACTACCAACTCATTGTTCTTGATTTGATAAATTGCCCTATAATCTCCCATCCTCAGACTCCACAGTCCGGTCAATATTGAAGTCATAGGTTTCCCGCTCTCAGGGTCAGTTTCAAGCTTGCGAAGAGATTTCAGTATCCTGTTCCTGATTGCTTTGTCACATTTCTTGATAAACTCCTCTGATTCTGCGGTGAGGACGATCCCAAAAGACAATACTAGTCAAGCTCCTTGATAATTTGATCGAGAGTCTTTGTTCTGCCGGACTTTATGTCTTCAAGCCCCCGTGCAATTCCCTTCATCATTTCTGGATCCGAAAGAATCTCGAGTGTTTCTATTAGAGAGTCTCTGCTGGCTACATCGGGGGAATAGGAATCTATTAATCTTGAGATGAGATCGTTGTAAGATTCTCTCGGGTGTATTTTTAGGCGATTCAGCCTTTCTTTGAGTTCATTGTCAATCTGAACTGTAGTAACCATAGGTAGCTATAGAAACCGATAGTTATTAAACGTTCTGTATACTGCAGCCCCTACTGATTATGTATGAGAAGGATTCCCCCATTCTATCCTTTCTACAAAATTGTCTCCACAATAAGGGTATTTGAGGCTCTCTCTTCTCATATGAATTGCGCTTATGCCACGCAGCTCTGTTCCGTCAATGGCATGGTAAAATTCCACTCCAAACTACTTTACGCGGTCCGGACAGAAAGCATTCGAGACTTTGCTTTCCGTGGTTTTGCTCGGTATTCGTGACTTTACATCAATTGTCTCCTTTTATTCTGTGAAACCTGTGTTTCACTTGTTTTCAGGGTGCTACGGCGTGTAATTGAGCCTAGTTCATAATGGTTGGTATTTCAGTGCGTTTGTGTGGTTATGGATGGTAAGGTTTTTATTCACAGGGTGCATACATGTTCATGCCTGGAATCGTCTGGAAGTCTGTGCATGGGAAGAAGTACATGGTGCTAAGGTGGAAGAAATGGGAAAATGGCCAGTCCAGGGTGACGAAGGAGATATACATAGGCGATGAGGAGAGACTTGCCCGTATTCTCGAGAATCCATGTGAGGATGTCGATATCACTTCCCTCGGTTACGGTGCCACTGCATCTGTAATCACCATGGACAGAACAGTGGGGGTGAAGGGCATTGTGGATGAGATTATGGGGCACAGGGGTAGCGGCATGTCACCGGGGGATTATGTGCTGCTGTTCGTAATGAACAGGCTCTCCGACCCGAGATCAAAGAATGGCATGGCTGAATGGATGGCCACCGATTTCGCATCCACCATATATTCACAGGTATCTTCACAGGGTTACTGGAACGTCATGGATCGCTTCACGGAACCACAGATCAGGGAGATCAAGGTCAGGATTAGGGATCGCCTGATCTCCATGGGCTATGATCGCTCGAGGATCTTCATCGACGGATCGAACTTCTACACCTACATGAGGGAGAACGGCATGGCCAGGAGGGGTCATAACAAGGCTCACAGATATGACCTGAACCAGATCGCATACTACATAGAGGCAAACGAAGATTACATACCGCTCTATGGTGACTCGTATCCAGGCAATGAACCGGATGCCAACACGTTCGGGATGATTGTCGAGAATGTCCCTGACGATTCAATACTGATCTTTGACCGGGGATACAATTCGGAGGAGAATGTCAAGAAGATAGGAAAGAGAATGTACGTTGGCGCACTGATACAGTCGGATCACAGGGACCTCATGGCAATTCCGCTTGAGAGGGATTCATTCACCGAGACCAGGAAGAGAGTTTACGGCAGGGAACACAGAATCATTGTATACCACAGTTCCAGGCTGGAGAAGAGACAGATCATCTCCTTCATGAAGAGGTTCAAAATGGCATACATGAAGGTAAGCAGCATCATGGCATCTGGAGATTCCGATGCCCTGATCAGGGCGCAATATTATCTGGAATCCGTGCACCTGCAGGAGACAATTCTCCTGCCGGATCTCAGGGTCAACAGGGAACGCATGCACGAGAGGTTGGGAATGCTCGGGAAGGGGGCGCTGTTCACAGACATTGAAAATGTGAAATCCGAGGACATCATCGATCTCTACCGGAAGCGGAACAGGGTGGAACACTGCTTCCGCACCATCAGCATGCGTGATCTCATGTCCCCTGAATACCACTGGACGGAGCAGAAGATAAGGGTTCACATGCTCTTTTCCCACATAGCATACCTGTTCCTTGCCCTAATCTACAACAGGATAAGGGAGATCGGATCACTGGCATCCACAACGGAGATCCTGAAAACGATCAGGATAACCATGCTCGCTAGAGGAAGATCAGTCAGGAAAGTGATAAAGTCAGAGGACGAGAGTGGGAGAAAGGCCATTGACATCCTTGGCATCAGGGACCTGAATTAGCACCCTGAACCCAAATTCCTGGCGAGTCCGTGCAATAGCCACCTGAAAGTGTCTTAAGATTCAAAGCATGTAAAGTCACGATCATGGTGTTCCAGTTCTGCGATGGCTCGGGTCACTCAAATGAAATAACCCGAAACCTTGCATTCTATGATCTTTTTCTTCAACAAGGAACTTCTTTTACCCGAGACTTATATATCCATAAACGAGAGAAAAGGCGACTACAGCGACTTAAAATCAGGCTAAATGTTAGAGTTTTGTTTATCCCTGTTCTATTCACTGCCCCTGAACAGGTTAAGCAATATTCCCGATGGTATTTTAGGGAAAAAGTAGGTGGACTTTTGTGGGAGCACTGAAACCTTTTCCACAACATCTATGAACATCCTTTTGTTCCATTTTGGGAGAATTATAGCAAATGAACCCGGGTTTCTTTCAACTTCTTCGACAACTTCATTTTGATCGTGAAAATATGAAATCCTGTCGGCGAAATCATCCTCCTCGAATTTGCATAACCCTTCAAGTATTTTTTTGTTGGCCAGGCCAATGGGTATTTTTTCCTCCGGATCATTTTCTTCATCCCCTTTAATATGGACGCCAATCATTTTGCCATTATAAATTTTGAATTTTTCATTGCTGCATCCCTCTTCCTTGAATTCAATTCCACCAACACTGTTTCCAGCTTTAATTGCCGAACTGCATTCTTTCTGAACGAGCCTGTTAATTCCATCAATTTTCAATCCATCGCTCTGTATGGGTACAAGGTATGCCATTATGTTTGACCAGAATTCTTTTTCGACAGGATCAGAAGAATTCTGTGCGTTCATGATTGTAGCCTTTGTCCTGTGGTGCCCGTCTGCAATCACTGCATGGCTTTCTTTCAACAGTTCCTTCAGCCTGTCAATGCTGTCTTTATCAGATACAGAATAAATAGAGTTTTTCACATTCTGATAATCGGAAAAAGCAGCAATTCTTTCCTTTTTTTCAATAATCTCCTGCAGTGTTTTCTCCAATTCTTCGGAATCAACCGCAAAGTATACCGGTTCAAGTTGTGCTTTCGAACTCAACATTATCCTGGCTCTCTCATCCACAGGTTTTGGAAAAGTTTTTTCATGCGGCTTTACATCATCATTTTCGGGATAGATTTTAACGAGGCATACCATTCCTGTGAGTCTCTTCATATTTCCCTCTTCTTCATACTGCTGGTCAATAACAAAAATTCCACCTGACGGCACGCGATGCAGAGCCCCATCTTCGATCCACTTTTGCAATAATTTGCTGACCTTGCTTACATCACCATTCTCAGGCAGTGTGAGGCAGCTTACATTCATATTATCCTTCTTTAGTTCCTTCTCCACATTCTTTGAAATAGAATCAAATGGGGGGGATACAAATTTTGAGGTTTCACCACTGAACATAAAAGGTCTGAATTCTTTAATTGTTACCATAACCACACCATGCAACTGGATTGAATCCTGATGATTGTGTATAAATAAGTTGTGACAATAAATTAATAAGTACATAAAAACCGACGTTTTGTTTTTCAGGAGAAATATGGATCAGTTTTTAGTGAAAGATAGCAGGATTAAAACCTCGGCAATTACCTGTGCCGTGGATTAAAAAATTATTCATCCTGCAATTGTCTAAAATTATTCTCTGACATTCTGTCGGATGGTTATGAACGAAGATTAATTTCCCGTTGCATGATTACCTTTCGGAGCCAATGGAAAAGATAGATAAAGTTCTCATTTGCGATTCTGTAGATAATTTATTGATTGACGGTTTGAAGGAAAATAACATGGAATTTCAGTACATGCCTCAAATTACTCCGGAGCAACTGAAGGAAATAATTCCGGAATTCCATATAATTGTGGTAAGGAGCAGAACAAAAGTCACTGAAGATGTTCTGGAAAGGGCCAGCAACCTGAAAATAATAGCAAGGGCAGGCATAGGCACCGATAACATTGATTTGGATGCCGCTGAATCCAGAGGAATACAGATTGTCACAGCAGCAGGATCTTCCACGCAGTCAGTAGCGGAACTGAATATTGGATTGATGATTTCATTATCAAGAAAAATGATAAGGCAGAGCGACAACACAAGAAAGAATGTGTGGATCAAGGAAACGGGCACTGAACTTTATGGCAAGACTGTCGGGTTCATAGGTTTTGGAAGAATAGGCCAATCCACAGCTAGAATAACTGCATCTATGGGCATGAAGATTCTTGCATACGACATATTTCAGGACATGGAAAAGATGGAACAATTGGGGGGAGAATACACTGAGCTTGATGATCTTGTAAAAAATTCAGATGTGATATTCATTCTTGCATCATTCTCCAGGGGGTATACATCCATGATTGGAAAGGAACTGCTGTCTACGGCTAAAAAGGGTGCAATGGTAATAGATACCAGCAGGGCTGAGTTCATTGACGGAAAATCACTTCTTGCTTCACTTCAATCTGGTCACATTTCAGGATTTGGAACAGATGTTTACTGGCATGAACCGCCAAAAGAAGAATGGGAAAAAGAACTCCTGAAGCTGGATAATGTAGTAGTTATGCCGCATATTGGAGCCCAGACCAGGGAAGCACAGCAAAGAGTTGCCCAGTTTACGCTGAATAATCTTATGGAAAAAATTGAGGCGATGCAGGAGTGTTATTAATTCCAGGGCCTGTGGAAGTGCCCAAGCGTGTCCTGAATGCCTCTGCGAAGATAGACAACCATAGATCACATGAGTTTAAGGAAATTGTGAAGTATGCTGCAGATTACATGAATAAATTTGCAGATTCCACATCAACATGCATTACCACAGGATCTGGCACACTAGCCGTTGAATCCATGATCTATTCTTTTACAAGAAAGGGAGATGCAGTGCTTGGAGTTTCCTTTGGAGAGTTCGGGGACAGGTTGCTTGAAAGCCTGCAAAGGAAAGGAGTGAAAGTTGTTCCTTTAAAAAAGTCCAAAGAAGACACGTTAACTTTAGATGAACTGAAAGCTGTTCTGAATTCACAGAAAGAATTAAAATCCGTCTTCTTTGTGCATAATGAAACAGGAAATGGAACTTCCATCCATAACCTGGAAGAACTTACAAAGTTCTGCAAGGCAAGTGGCCTTAAGGTGTATGTGGATGCAGTGTCATCATTCGGAGCAGTGCCCATATACGTCAATAAATGGGGAATTGATGCAATGGCAACATGCAGCCAGAAGGGGATTGCGTCTGTTCCGGGGCTTGGTATAGTATGCCTGGGAAAGGAGCAGTCTGAAAATCTGAGTGTTGATCCTGATATTCCAAAATACCTTGACATTGGCATTTCCATGAACTTCATGAAAAAAAATGAAACCCCCTACACACCAGCGACGGGTGCTTTCAGGGCTTTAAGGGAAGCATTGCAAATACTGGATCGGGAAGGCCTGGAAACAAGATGGAGGAGGCATTCATGGAATGCTAATTTCCTGAGAGAGAACTTGAAGGAGCAGGGATTTGAGATTTATGGAAATAGTGGAAACTATTCTGACACAGTGATTGCATTCTACCCCAAAATGGAACCTGTGAAGGTTATAAAATCCCTGGAAGAAAGGAACATAATCATTTCCAAGGGGATGGGAGAACTTTCAAATGAGATCGTAAGGGTCGGGAATCTTGGAATCGTAAGCGGAACTGAAATAATGAGGTTTCTGAATGCATTTTTCCAGATTTCTGGCTCAGAAAGGCACGTCAAGCAGACAGAACTAGATAACATATCCCAGATAGATAGAGAGTTGCTGGCATAGATAAGAAAGTGTAAAATTAACCATTTTTTTCTCTGAGTATATAATATCTATGAAATTGATAGATTTGATCCTTAACTCTTCAGAAATGTAGGCACATGTTCCGGCATGATGCCGAATGTCCCCAGGATTTCCTTCTGTTTTCTGGTTATTTCTGTGGTGATCTCCTTACCATCGTGCAGTATCACCTTCCTTAGTTTATGCAACTCCAAGAACATCTTCTCCACGGAGTCTGTAGTGTTTCTCTCACTTCTGGACAAATCAAGAAAAGAATTAAGATACGGTTCCTGCCGTTACACCTCCTTTCTTCATTTCCATATTTCTCTCCTTCCTTAATATTCTTGCCTTCTCGATCTTTGCCTCCCTCACTGCAAGCAGAATGTCTGGTTCTCCCCTGTAATACTGTACTGGTGTGAGATAGTTGAGTGATGAATGCCTTCTCTTGTTGTTGTGGTAATCGATGATTTTGGATATCTCCTGTTTGGCCTGCTCATAATCTGTAAGTGTCACAGTTGCTAGAGATTCCCTCATTGTCCTGTTGGCCCTTTCAACTATCCCATTCTGTTCCGGTGTGTGTGGATGTATGAGTTTCTGTGTGAGGTTATTCTGTTTCAGCACTGTCTTGAATTCCATTGCAATGAATGATGAACCGTTATCAGACTGTATTATTGGTTCTGCAATGGAATCCTTCCTCAGATTCTCTATTGCAGACAGCGCTTCCATGGATACAGAACCTGCATCCATTGATATCAACAGTGAATGGTGCACAATGTACCTGGAATATTCGTCTATGAATATTATGAGATGGAAGAACCTCCCTGCTATTTTGATATATATAATATCTGTCTGCCAGCGTTCATCTGGCGATTTTGCATGTTCCGGTCGTGTTGATGCCCATGTCTTCTTGTTCCATGGTATTATGAGATCATGTTTTTTCAGTATTCTGTAAACAGTGGACGGAGAGAAATATGCAAGATTCTCATGTATCAGGGTATAGGCGATCTCCCTGAAGGATTTCATTGGACTTCTTTGCCTGAAACTCACAACCATCCACTCCTCTTCATCCCTGACAACAAACGGGTTGAACCTTTTATCCATGAGTGGTGAGAAATCCATCTGTGAGTAGTACCATGATCTTGATATTCCCACTGTTTTGAGTGCAGTTCCAATGGAATATCCTGCCATTTCAACTGCTTTCATGACTGTCCTGTGGATGTCATAAAAGAGTGATCTCATGATTGCTATAGGAGAATTAACCTGCATGAAATGAATTACGGGTAGCCGGAATTCAAGCAGGGAGGGGTAGAAGGAAGAGGCTGTGGATTTGGATCCACTTACTCATGATTCTACCCTGATCACAATCACCGATCGGCAATCTCTTCCCAACGGGGAAGCTAATAGGTGCCTGTGGCGTGATCGTTTCTCCCCGCATGGATGCAGGCAGGAAAGGGATAAAAATGCTTTCAGTAGGAATAGATACGCACCAGAAGGTGCATCAGGTGGAGGTGCAGAATAAAGACGGAAAGGTAATGTGGAGAGGCCAGATAGGCAACGACAGGAAGGGCTTTGACGATCTTCTTTTGAAGCTGCAGACGGTAGAGAGGAGCAACAGCGATACAGTAAAGGGAATATTCATCAACCCCACAGGGAACTATCATGTTCCCATACAGCACTTCCTTGAATCGTCCGGTTATACCGTCATATGTGTGGATGCAAGGATCACGGATATGGCCAGAACGATGTCAAACCTTGGAAAGGAGAAATCCGACAGGGCGGATGCACACATGCTCGCATCCACTCCATGGTTACCGGGAAACGCATCGGAAAAGAGACCGCACATAAGGGGAGATGAATCCGGACTGACAAGGCTCCTTGACAGCGTCAGGAGGAACGTGACAAGGATAGTGAACATAATATCATCGGACCTTGCCTGTATTTTCCCGGAGTTCACGGACATCTTTCCTGACATCCCGTCAAGGACGTCCATAGCAATACTGGAGAAATACACAACGCCTGAAAGGATCGTGAAGGCAGGCGTGGATGCAACCCTGAAAACAATGCAGAAATCCAGCAGAAACCATTACGGGAGGGTCGATGCGGAAAAACTAATAGACCTGGCAGGGAACTCCATCGGCATTCCCGATGCGTCCGGTGTTTACGCGTTCAGGATCAGGGAGAATGTGGCAAGACTCACCGCAGAGCTCAGGACAGTAATGGAGATAGAGGCCAGGATTCTCAGGGATACAGGGGACAACGAGGACGTGAAGAGGATCGATGACATGAAGGGTATCGGACCGGTGAACGCCGCCTCAATCGTCTCCGAGATTGGTAGCATAGGCCAGTTTGATTCTGCTCTCAAGCTGCAGTCATATGGAGGCAAAGCTCCGAACATGACGGGAAGTGGAGGCAAGAATCATGCAACTGGATTATCCAGGGTGAGGAACCCATATCTCTCCAATGCAATACATGAATGTGCAGTTTCCATGGTGAACCACAAGAACGAGGAGTTCCTTGCCATATTCAACCGGGAGATCGGGAAGGGAAAAAAACCGACCCAGGCATACACCGTCGTCGGCAGGAGACTCCTCTTTCACATATACACCATACTGAAGAACAGGAAACCATACAGGCAGAGGCTACCTGAAACTGGAAAAGAGGGAGAGGGGTCAAGTTCCGCTGCAAGCTGATGCGAACGCCCTTGAACGACTATCGGCAATGTGACCCCCCTTGGATTCCCTCGTTAATCTAATATAGGTGTCTTTTCCCTCCTCTGCAAGCGTTCTCCAATCTTTTTTTTTGATCTCAGGATTCTCAAACGTGATCTCTGCGACCACGTCCTTGAGTCTTGATATCTCCAGATCCTTTTCTGCCGTTATCTGATTCTGATCTCTCTTTTTCCCCCTGCTCTCAAATATCTCATGTGCACTGTTTGTAAGTTGATCTTTCCAGTAGTGGAATCTTGCAGTTCCGATATTATATTTCCTGCAGAGATCTGCCACTATATTGTCCCGCTCATTCCTTCCATGACTATTTTCAATTTCTCCTCAGCTTTATACACTTTCTTCTCTGACATATATTCGGTTTAGAACATAAATTCTCACTTTTAATTTCACAATTTGTCCAGAGATGAGATAAACATTTCATGAACAAGCATGGATTCATGGAGCTAACAATCTCAAGATACTTTCTCATCTCTCCAGAAATTTCTAAAAAGATAGGTGATTAATGAGTTATGATATTAGTACACTGTCCACTATCGTCATCATTTTTCTTAATCAAAGTTAATTGCTGAAAATAAACTCAGTTTATGTCAGTCTTTTTGCTTACTTATTTTTTTAGAGGTGTTTCTGAATTTAGATTTTTTTTGCAGGGCGGGAGCTATTCCTGCCAACAGCAATACTAAGAAGGAAATGGCCGCGAAACTAGTTAGATTGAAATTTAGGTATTGCCCACCCGCACCGAAAATAATCGTTAAATACCCCCACCTTACAGAATTATTGACATCTTGAAACATTCTGATAGGCAAGATGATTATAACAAAATCGTAAACTGCAGCAACAATGGGAAAGTAACTGGGGAGGTTGCCTCCCGTTCCAATCTGCAAGAGCTTTGAACTGTTCAGTACTGGATTGAAGTAAATCCCTATTTCAAATCCGGATTCAATAATGAGAAGAATCGTTGCTACCATACCGTAAAAAAAATAGGGGTGCGAGTCGATATATTTATTCATTTCTTTAGTGTAAGACATATTTATTCCTCTAAGATGGGCTCAATGTTTGGCTCACATAGTGCCAATTCATGCTGCCATAATCATTTACACCATTTTGAACCATGGAATCGAAGCTGTTAAGATAATTAGCCCCGGGAAGTTCTGGAAATGGTCCGAATATAGTGTGGAATGATTCAGTGTTTGCGTTCCATGCATACACTTGAATTGCATTAGAGACTCCATCCAAAAAAACAGTTTGTTGAGTTAATGTCTCGAAGTAATTGTGAGTTTGGTAGGTAGAATCAAAAGCACTATTCAGTGTTGCAATTTCTGAAGAAAGAATAGCATACGAAGCAATTGCAGCTACAGCGCCTAGAACAAGTCCAATTACAGAGGCCGCGGCGGCCGCAGTAATAATTCCCGCTATAACTGCGGCTCCCATACCTGCCCCAAAACCAAAACTGAGTGATACTCCGAGGTTGGCCTGGCTCAATTCAGAACTTACATCTTGATAATAATATAAGGCATTTGATCCAGTGTATACAACATAGTAGTAATAATTGTACCCGACGGTGAGCCCACCCAAATACCAGGGGAGGGTAATTGGGATTATATTGAACGAAATGTATGGATCTGCCGATCTATTAAGATTAGAATTCCCCAATGGTATTTGGAAAGTTGCAATACTGCTGTGGTCAGTTAAAAGTGCATTTTGAGTTTCCAGGTTTGCTATATTATCTAATTGCTTTTGATACAATAGATTAGATTTTAAAAACATTGCAAAAATGGAGGACCCGGTCATATTATTTATTGGACCATAAACAAATCCGCGATTAGAATACCACGAATAAAACTCGAATTTGAGTATGTGTTGGGCTAACGATAGGTTACTAACATGAAAATTCATTTGGGTGAATTTGTATTGAGAGGCTACTGAAACATATGAGGTATATTTTTCAGCTTGTGTACTGTTTGAAACATTTGTAATAGAAGATAAAGACAGCATCACAAAAACAACTGCTATTATGACAGATAACACCATCCTGACACTTTTTCTTTTATTTTTAAATTTCATAATCAACCATAGATGTTTTCAATATTAAATCTTTGGGCTAATAATAGTATCAAGGCAATGCGTTAAATATGCATATTTATCCACAAGTTTCTCATTATTTTTGACAATGAGAAGAACTGAAATTGAGCTCGGCGAAAAATCGATTTGGAAATAGAGAGCACTGACACACTCTCCATCGTCCATGAAGTTTCCTCTTTAGGGATATCATTGTTCCCTTTGCATGCATCCCTGTCTGCATGCAATCGGGATATGCCATTATTCCATTCCTCTGCACAGACTGCGGTATGGAAGCATTCCCAACCTCATGGCGAAGTCCTTTCGGAACAGTCGTTTCATTGGGATTTTCAAGAACGACTTCCTCTGAGAGCAGTTTCATGCCTGCATTTATATGGAATTGTTGCCCATAATAGTTTCGCATTCATCCCCTGCACGAAGGCATGGGGATTTCTGCTCAGGTGGTTGTAATCTGGAACTCCCTTCTCTATTGGGACATCCTTAAGAAACTCCGCGAACATCATCCCTCTGGTTGCAGCATCAGGCAATTTCATCCTAATTTTATAATCAAATCTCCTCCATACAGCAGGATCAAGCAAATGCTCGTGATTAGTAGCAGCAATTATCGGAATACCGGATTCAATTGAATCGATGTTTTGCAATAGAGTGTTTACCACTCTCTTGAGGTCCCCCAACTCATTAGAGTCATCTCGCACTTTGGCAATAGCATCGAATTCATCTAAGAAAAGAATGCAGGGTGTTCTTTGCACAAAATCGAATAGCACTCCAATATTCTTAGGAGTACTACCTGAATATGAAGAAATAACGCAGTCCAATCTTACAGTTACCAAGAGCAAGCCAGTTCCTGAAGAAATGTATCTTGCGACCTGTGTTTTTCCAGTTCCAGGTTTTCCAAAAAGCAGCATGCTTCGATTGCTCTTTATTCCCTTCCCCAGAAACAGATCAGTGTGATTGATTATATATATGAATTCTCTAATGCTTGACATTGAATCTTCTCCAAGCTAAAGAAATACTGATCCTTTATCATAACTCTTGATTTCTGCAAGTGGTAACCTGGATACAGAATCAACAGGTAATTTTAGAGTGTGGCCATAATCCTTTGTTTTAATGGTTAAGGTTTTAGTATTCCTGAGAACACTCCTTAACTTCTTAGCCGTTTGAAAGTCTCCATTTACCTCCCTCATCAAGTCTATTAGAAATCGCTCTCAGAATTTGTGCGATGCTTTCGTTTTAAAAAAAATGAGATTTACGAATTCAACTTTCATAAGTATTTTTTTTACATTTTCTGAGCCAGTTTTCTTCTTGAATTGCTTATCGATCGGCTAAAAATAAGGAATACAATGAATACCACAATCAGCAGAACATATAGAGGGGTGTAATTCAACAGAAGGGATAGAGCAAAGTCGTTTTCAGAATAAACAATTGGGCCTCTTACGAATCCAGTGGTAACATTGCCCCCGCCCTGCGGTGAAGTGAAATTCAGTATAACTTCTACATAATAGTCTCCATAATGCAGGTGGTTGAAAGTGTAATTGACTGCTACCGTCCCGTTTCCGGCTGAAACATTTTTCAGGGATACTTTGCAGGTAAGGTTTAGAAATTCACCGGATGAATAAAGGAGAAAATATGGCTTATATGTATGGTTTGTGCTTACTCCATAAAATGTGGCATTCACACTGTAATTTGGATGGATGCCGGAATATGGTGAAATATACACGGAAAACCTTGAGTCATTAGGCGTTTTGCCTTGCAATATGCCAGGGTTCTCATACGAAACTGGGGTTAAGATGACAGTTTGTACCAACAATAGCAGTACAAAAATAGGAAGTGCATACTTCAGTCGTTTTTTCATTCCCCACGTATCTGTATAGTGGGCCGCAATGAATATTGCAACCGGTATGAGAAACACTATGTAAAGAAGCGCTGTGACGAAAATAAAAGCAATGATGATTAGTATAGATGGGGCAATAGACAGAAGCGGAAAGGTAAAGATTCTGTTTTTCTTCAGGAAAGTTGAAAGTGGTGTTTCACGTTTTTTGATACTCAATTTGGTTTCAACAGAGGATGCAAAAGTATCATTTTATAGTTTCTCCTTATTTTTGAAATTTTCCAAATCTGATATCCAATATGAATTGGTTTAATTTTTTGGTGCACTATGAATTCGGTATGTATCTCAATGTTCTTATATTATTCCCGCGTTCTATCCTTTTTCAACTTCTCTCTCTTTTAAATTTTCTTTGTAATGCAGTAAAAGGTGTGTTTTTGATTAATCTCATGCCTCATTTGCAAGAATAGAGATTCATCTGTAGTGAGAGAGAATACCCCATCCGTCACAGTAGATCAAAAATCACCTCCTGATGCTTTATTTCCCAGACAAAGATTGGTAACGGACGCAACTGGAAAAGGAATTTAGCAAGAGTTTGCAATGGTAGAGAGTATGCCCCCACAGATAAAGCATAAGAACTACAGGAACGCTCCAATTTACTTCAGGCACTGTGATTTGAATCTATGCCAGTGAAACCAAATAATACTAAGTTTATTGCAATTTCAAAATTCTGATGGGACTCTTTTTCTGAAAAATGTTCATAGCCTAAGAATATGAATGTAGATGAAATGAATACGTTATTCTTCTTTACATTATTATTTTCCCAGTGTTGATGGTAGAGGAAGTTTCGTCCCCTTTATGATTTGTTTCATCTTCGCTGGATCTGCCTTCAACTTCACCAGCGTCGTCTCTGCCTTGCTGTA
>JAJZZQ010000074.1 GCA_021797525.1 Thermoplasmata archaeon
CGTCTTTTCACTTGGCATAGACGTGAAGTACTATTCATCAAACAATTTTACCGGGCTTCCTTCAAAGGCACTTAAGGGAAAAAAACTGATATTCTCTGTGGACAGGCTTGACTATACAAAGGGTCTGATAAGCAGGGTAATGGCCATTGAAACACTGATAAAGAAATTTCCAAAGTCCAGAGAGAAATTCATCTACGTTATGGTTGTGACGCCAAGCAGAACCTCTGTTACACAGTATGAGGAACTGAAGCGCGAACTGGAAATGACAATTGGCAGAGTAAATGGCCTTTATTCAGACCTTTCATGGCAGCCTATCGTTTACATATACAGGAAGGTATCTGACACACTCCTGATGAGCTATTACAGGAAGGCGGATATCGCACTCATCACTCCTCTAATAGATGGCCTCAATCTTGTTAGCAAGGAATTCGTTGCAGCATCCCAGAATGGGATACTTATCCTTTCCGAGTTCGCTGGTGCTGCTTTCAATCTTAAGGATGCCATACTGGTTAATCCAAACGACCCTGATGAGGTGGCTCAGAAAATTCATGAGGCAATGTTCATGGAGCCCCATGAGATAACAAAAAGACTCTGGTCCCTTAAGAGGACAATACAGAAATATGATCTTGAATGGTGGCTAAATAGCATTAAGAACGAGGCAATAAGGATTCATGAGCATGGAGACCGGGATATCAGAAATAGAGAAAGCATTCACAACTCTCCTGAGTGAGGATCCAGCAATATTTCTTGACTATGATGGCACTCTTGTTCCAATTCAACCTGATGCAGAGGCAGCCACTGCAGACAGTGAACTTCTGGATCTGCTCCAAATTCTGGATACCCGGTACTTGCTCTGGATAGTCACGGGAAGAACCCTTGAATCCATAACGAAGTTCATTGGCACTGGATTAAACATAATAGGCCTACACGGACTTGTCATGAGCAGAAAGAGTGGAATCAAAACCGTCAGCCCTATGCTTGAAAAATACAGGCCAATATTCAGGAAACTCATGGAAGGCGAGCAAGAGATCCGGAAGAGATTCCCGGGAGTAGTGATAAAGGACAAGGGTGGGGCCATTAGCTTTTCACTTTGGGAAATGGGAGATTCAGACATTGAAGATCTGGAGGATTTTCTGCGAAAAGAAGCCACGAACCTTGAACTGGAATTCTATCCGGGAAAAAGGATCTATGAACTCCGCATACCCGGCATTAACAAGGGAAAGGCAATACGTGAAATCAGGGGGCAAATGCCCGCACTGATAATTGGTGATGACATTACGGATGAGGATGCTTTTTCCCTGAATCAGGACGCAATCACGGTGAAGGTTGGGGAAGGGGAATCTGCTGCGCGTTTCCGCATTAAGGATTACCGTTCCGTAAGGGACCTGCTTAAAATAATTGCAAGTCAGAAACCTGACACATCGTAAAGGTCAAGGCGCCGTTCCTTCAAGACAGGGACTTCTTCCAGATACTTATTGACCATTCCCATATCAATTTCCACTGTGAGTATCCCCTCCTTGTTGTCCAGTTCCTTGATTATATCCCCATAGGGGCTCACGACCATTGAGTGGCCAGTAAACTTTTCACCACACTGGGCTGTACCAAGCACAAAGGCACCGTTCTCCGTGGCCCTTGTAACGAGCAGATTTCTCCATGTGTCAAGTTTTCTCTTTCCGGTGAACCATCCAGCCTGGTAAGAGAGGATGCTCGCCCCGGTGATTCTCAATATCCTCGATGGTTCAGGGAACCTCAGATCATAGCAGATCAGTGAGCCGATGTTGGATTTGCCTATTCCAAAAGGCTTAACCTGCATCCTTCCGGGCTCAAACACGCTGCTTTCCTTCATCGAGTAGGCATCAAAAAGATGGGTCTTCCTGTATTTTCCGCATATTATACCCATGCTGTCCACAAGCACAGATGTGTTGAATGGCCTGAGTGCATAGGAATTCTTCTCCGAAATATTCGTGAGAAGGTATGAGCCTGACCCTTTTAATACTGAAGATAGCTGCTGAACGAATGGCCCATCAACAGGTTCCGCTTCTTCTGCAGTCTTTTCAGGGGAAGAATAGTCTGGCACATGCATATGGTATTCTGGAAATATAACAAGATCAGGTTTCCCACTCAGGGCATCCTTCAGAAAACCAATGGATCTTTCCAGATTTTCCGCCTTATCTGAACCCGACTGAAATTGTATCAATGAAATCTTCATGCAATCATCCTCTGAATCCCTCTATCTCAGATAGTTTTTCCGGCAGGTAAGTTTTTGTCACGTAATCCAGCCCATATTTGGCAAGAGCCTGTTGTTCAGCCTTTTTGCCGATCCTGAGCATTGTCTCTATCTCCTGGACCCAGAATTCCGAATTGAATCTTGGATCCTTCAGCTCGGAATTCAGGGCAGCAACATCCCGGTCGCTCAGTTTATCTGTGGGAAGATCGTAATTCAATATATCTGATGCCGTTATACCTATAAATTCTGCTGTTGGAACTGCAAGGTATTCTGAGATGTGTGCGGTCTTTATTGCACCGTAAGCGATTGAACCGAATATTCTGAAAGACCATGGATCACCATCTGTAAATACATATATGGGGAGTTTTTTTTCTGAATTCAGCCTCTTCAGCAATCTCCTGGTACTTCTGGCAGGCTGGCCTTTCAGATGTACAAGCAACGCACGGCTCTCTTCATCAAATCCATTTTCAACGAGCCTGTCAAACATTCCTCCTGTCTCTATTGCCAGGATGAAGTCAGCATCCACGTCCTTTATTCTCAGTTTCTCCTCTTCCACATTATATGGAATAGGATATCCACTGTCCCCAACATCATCTTTGCAGTTTATCCTTTTGAATTCTCCTTTTCTTGTCTTTTCCTCTACAGTGATGTTTCCAATTATGCTGGCTCCATTTTCCTCTGGCCTTAACTTGAAATCCTCCCTTAGAAGGGAGGAAAGTACCTCAAGATCTTCAGCCATCATGTTTGATTCGTCCTGAGCCCCGAATTTAGCCAGATTCCAACCTTCGGAAATATAATACATTTCTCTGAGAGTTGATGATTTGTTGGTCTGTATCATGCTTTCTATAAATTCCACCATATAAAGAAGTTTCAGAATATACTGGGCCCCATCCAGACTTTTGGCACTTCTTGTTACCGTTGACTCACCGTACTTCCATACAGATGAAAGGTAATCAAGCACAATATTGTCCTTGTTCCTTGAAGACATCTGTATCTCAGGAACATCCCCGCTGGAAATAGAAGAGTGAATTGAGCTTATTATTTCCTTGAATTTTTTCTCTGCCGGTGAATCATTCATTACTATCAGCCTCTATCCTGAGTTCCTCCTCGAAGTAATCGGGAGGCAACTGCTCAGCACCCTGAATCCATACCGGGTCTATCCCGGTGAAGTAGTAATCTGTCCCAGGGTACTGATTGAAAGTACCTTTCACTGTAAACTGGAAGATAACTCTTCGGGAAGGCTCCAGTCCATTGACTTCGAAACTGAGTGTCTCGGATGAGGAAGATGTTCCGGGTGGCTCAGCATAAAGCTTGAATGTTGCACTCTTTCTGGTGAAGTTGACAACTTCGGCCCTGATATCATAATGATCCTCATTTCTCTGAAAAGTCTCTGTCACAAAGATAACATTTGCTATCTTGGAGAGCACCATTGAGATATCCGGTTCAGGCAATCCCAGAAGAGAGGAACTTTTAGCTCCAATTTCAGGGATTATCTTCTCAACAAGTGTGAACTTTTCATATATCTTCGAACGCTTTTCTTTCTTGTTTATGAACCCTCTCACTCCCCTGGCTGCTGTTTTCAATGCGGCGGTGATCTCCTCCATTATAGAGTCAATCCCTGCAATCGCCTCTTTTGATTCAGATGTAAAGGGGAGTCTGATACCGAAAACATGTACAAGGATAATGGCAGGTCCAAATGGGGCCCCCTTTCCTCCTCTCTGGTCAAAACCATATCCCCTCCAGTCCATTTCCGAAATCGCCCTTGTAATGGCACATGCACCCGGCTGATACAGAAGGGGGACCTTATTTGCGAATCTTACTATTCTGACCTGCTCATCTGCCGGAAGGTTACCACCGTAGACTATTCCAACCTCCACCGAAAATGGGTTGCCGTTATGTACAGAAACTGGACGCTGAACAGGTTTACCAAAGTACAGAGGCTGCAGTTCTCCATATATGTTTTTCAGCCCCCGCCTGATAAAGTCGCTTCCAAGGGGAGAAAGACAGTCTGTTGGTGGAGGCAATATTTTAACAGAATTAAAGGCATCCAGCACCTTTTTCATATACTGTATTTCCAGATTCTCAACTGGTATTGAGAAATCAATTCCGGATAAGGATGACATCTCATCCAGTGTCCTGGGCGTTAACCTGCTAAGGTCCTGAAGCAAAAATTCACCTAATGTCCTTTTCGGAACCGATCTGGCCATTCTGTAAAGTTCACCCAGCTCCAGGCCCATAGGGTGTGGCTTGATGGACCTTGCCGGGATGGAAGCTTTCTCGATGACGCGCTCAATTCGAACCTTCTTTCCATCCGGGTCTATGAATGTGAACTGTGCATTTGGATTCACTATTGCGGATTCCTTAAGGTACTCAAATACTGACTGTTTGCCTGTCTGGTATTTCCCCTTAAGAGGTATCTCAATTCTTGTTCCGCTCTCCCTTTCCCATATTACCGGCTTCTCACTGATTATGTCTGCCTTGTTCTCCTTTACATTTATTCCAAGCTCGAAGGCGTAGGCCACGTCTTCCTGTTTCTGTTTTGTCCTGATTTTTGAAGGGAGTGCAGTTGTGATCTGGCCATAAAGTATGGATGCAGTTATCCCTATGCCCTGCTGTCCCCTGGATTGCCTCAGGGTTCCGAACCTTGAGCCATAGAGAAGCCGCCCGAAAACGTTTGGAACTTCCTTCCTCGATATCCCTGGGCCATTGTCCTCCACTATAACATTGAGGGAATCATCTCCAGTTCTGTTTATCTCAACATATATTTCAGGGAGGATCTGGTACTCCTCGCATGCATCGAGGGAGTTGTCGACTGCCTCCTTTATAACCATAAAGAGGGATTTCTGCAGCGAGTCAAAGCCAAGTATGTGCCTGTTCTTCTCAAAAAATTCGGAGATTGATGTCTCCCTGAACTCTGAAGGGGCATCACTCTTTCTGGTGCTCATTGGACTGAAAAGGCAGATACAGATAAATTGTTTTGCGGCTTTATCCGAAGTATCCGAGATCTTCCTTTGGCTGGGCCCTTGTCTGAGCTTCTTCCTGCATACGGCCAGTAATCTGTTCTATCTGCTTGGTCCTTTCGTCGAGGTCATCAAGATTAATATCAAGGTCAAGTAGGTTCTTCAGAACCTTTACAACCTCTCTTGCTCCCTTGGGGTCTGCAAAATAGCCAGAGGTTTCTCCCATGAGGCATGCACCGTAAATAGAGAACATCTCGCTGGACATGCCAAGTATGACGCCAGCGGATCCCACTATGCCTCCGCCCGGTTCTCCCTTTGGAAAAACAACTCCGCTCTCCTTCAATCTTTCAATCATTCCGGGATCAGTAACTGCGCCAAGAACCCTGGGTTCATCCACTATTTTTCCAGTGCTGTAACCACCAAGAGTATATACTCTAGACAGGCCAAATTGCTTGAGCATTTCCAGTATAGCGTAAGATACTTCATACTGGCCCTCCTGTGTTGTCCCCTGAAAATCTCCCACAAGCACAAGCAAATCCTGCTTCCCACGGAATTTCTTGTAATATATGCTGTTTCTTACCAGTCTTGCAACACCTTCCTCGTCAATAAAGACCTGAGGAGGAAAATACTGTGAGAACATGTCAGCCAGCTTTTCCATCTTGAACTTGTCTATAAGATAATCTGCCGCTATCTTTCCTACGTTGCCTATTCCCGGAAGCCCCCCTATTAGAACAGGGTTGCTCAGTTTCGGTTTCTTATACTGCCTTATTATTATTTTCTCCATCACTACCCCCTCTTTCCATTAATCTGTATTTCTGAAATCTGTCATTCGTGGAAAATCTCGGAGGCATTGCGTAAACAGCCATGCCACCACATTTGGGGCACTTATCCAGCATGGTGTAAGCGCCACACATGGTGCATCTGTAAATCAATGAACGCAATTAAACCACTATTTCCTGGTGAATTCAGTAACCACGTTGTATTTTTTTGAGTTATCTGTGATCTTCTGTACCACTCTTTTCAATACATCTTCTGCCGACTTATAATCTTTCTCTGTTACAACAATATTGTATCTGGGAGCTCCGGCATACTGTATCCTGACATTTTCCTCAACAGATTCCTTGAAAGTATTCTTGATCCTCTCAACACCGTCACGCTCAAGGGAGTATGCCTCTACAACCCCTCCAATCTTCAGATAGGGCAGTACAACGTTTTCCTTTGCAACCTTTACAAATGTCTCCTTCCACTTCCCCTGGACATCCGGAAGCCATTCATCTGCACTGGCAGATGCGTCTTCAAAGGCTTCGTATAAAGAACCGAACCTCTTTACGAGATCATCGGCAAACTCCTTTCTGCTGGTTTCAACAGATTTTTTCAGCGACTTGGATACAATCTCAAGAAGCTTGTCAGCCCTCTGGTCATTCTTCCACTCTGAAACTTTCTCCCTCTTCTGGTGTTCATTAACTCTCTTAAGGGAAAGCTCTGCATAATTCCTTGAAGGATCAACACTGAGCACTTTGCAGACTGTCTTCTGGCCTTCCCTCAGATAATCTTTAATGTGCCTGACCCAACCAGTGGCAACTTCAGCGATGTGAACAAAACCTTCGCAGTTAGGATACTCCTCAAGCTTGGCATTTGCGCCGAAGTTCTTGACACCCTTTATTGTGACAACTACGAGGTCACCAGGTTCAGGAAGTCCCTTCTTCATTCTGTTTCTCCAACAAGTTCAGCGGACAATTCTGAAATTCCACCCGTTGGCCTTGAAAGAGTTGCCCCGCATATATTGCATACGACTGTAGATGATGTTCTTGTATATGTTGGCTGGACATTGCCGCAATCCTTGCATTTGATCTTTACAAAACGGTTTCCTATTCCTTTCGGCTTAACAAATTTCTTTGTTGTTTCCTCTGACATTATTATGCCTCCACAAGCTCAAACTTCTTAGCTCTTATTCCCTGTGGTGTAACTGCCTTTTTGCAGGTTGTGCATCTCAAACGCAGAGCTACTCTCTTTGTAGGCTTCTCTCGACCTTCATATTTTGGCCTCGGGAAACCTCCAAATCCTGAGGTTGCCCTTCTGAATCTTCTCTGTCCTGCCCTGAACTCGCTTGCTTTCTTCTTCCTTACCCTTTCTACCTCATGTTTTGTATGCTTCTTGCATTTCGGGCAGTAACTCATAATTACCTTAGGCATTTTCAATAGATCCACCTTAAATGTACATTCGGAATCATTCTTTGGAATGATTTGTCTTGCTGCATTGATTCTTTTCTTATAAGGTTTCTTAAGCTTATCCATGCCAATAGTATCAGAAGGTGAGATACCTCGATGTCTGGACGGCATTCATTTAGTGGAATGACATCTAGGATCTTTTAAATTAATGTTGAATCTAACACAATAGCAGTTACTTCTTCAAAGGCTGTCCATGCCCTGAAAGTACTAAAGAGGCAGGGTGGGATTCTATTTTTTTCTTTGATTCGCTGGCTCTGGCCATATCCAGAGTGAACGCTTTATTCAACCCGGTTTGGCCATTTTTTATGACAACGGCGTCACCGACAAATAATGCGGAGTCTCGCTCAAAGTAATATGATGTGCTTCCAGGGGTGTGGCCCGGAGTTTCCACTACTGCCACTCCATTGATGCTCATTTCTGAGGCTTTTTTCAAACCATTCACTGGAGAGCTCTTCATGATTCCTGCAACGAGTTTGCTGAGCATGGAAGGAGCCGGTGTCATTTTCTCCTTACCGGATATAACCTCTATCTCTGCGTCAGGAACATATATCTCTGGATGAAATGCATCACTAACCTCTTTTAGGCCTCCAACATGATCAGGATGATAGTGGGTTATCAGCACAGCTACCGGTTTCACCCCCTTCCCTTCGTAATATGATATTATCTTTTTTGCTGAACCTTTTGTGCCTGCATCTATCAGAATTTCACCAGAATCTGATTTCACAGAGTAGCAATTTGCCATCGTCCCATCTATCAGATCTATGTTATCAGTCACCTTCAATCTAAACACCTCTCTTGGATTATGCAGACCTGCATAGATAAGCATTTCCTGCCTGATAAGGGCAAACTATCAATACGCAATAGTGTTATATATTCACTTCCAATCAAGTTCCGAATTAAAATGCCAAAGCCACAGACCAATGCCCCAAAGCCTATGGATGTCCTCAGGGGAGCCATTGACAGAAACGTCCTTGTGGATGTGAAGGGAAACAGGGGATATTCAGGGATACTGGAAGGTTATGATATTTATATGAACCTGGTTCTCAGGAACGCAGGTGAAACCATAAACGGGAACGTCAGTGGTGTGTATGACAGAATCCTGGTTAGGGGAGATAATGTAATATTCGTATCTCCATCAAAAGGTGATATGCAATGAGTAATGGAACAGCAGTAATGGGAAAGATGAATAATAAGAAGGTTCACGTCACCTGCAGAAGATGTGGACATCACACTTATCATGTCAGACAGAAGAGGTGCTCTCACTGTGGATTCCCAGCTGCAAGACTCAGATCCTACAGATGGGCAAAAGCCAAATGATCACTGTGCCGTAGTTGGTATATGCGGCACAGATGAAAGTTTTCCTTACATTTTAACTTCGCTTAAAACGCTTCAGCACAGGGGTCAGGAGAGCGCAGGTATTGCTACCTATTCTGACGGACTTATTCATCTTAAAAAAGGTATGGGGCTTGTAAGTGAAGTATTCAGCAATAGAGGCGATTACAGCGACATCGCTCTGGAGGGAAAGGTTGGGATTGGACATACCAGATACTCCACTGCGGGTTCTAAATCTATGGAGAATTCTGGCCCTTTTATAGTTTCAAACTCCGTTGGCCATCTTGCAATATCCCATAACGGCGAGATAACGAATGCTGAGCGCCTCCGATCTGAACTTCTGAAGTCCGGCATGACATTCAGAAGCACTTCAGACACAGAGGTAATGCTCATGGAGATTTCCAGAAATATTGTCAACCATGGAATAGTTCCAGGGCTGAAATTATCCATGGAGAGGCTAAAAGGAGCATATTCCATAACACTTATGATAAATGACCGCCTGTTTGCAATTCGAGATCCAATGGGATTCCGGCCCCTCTGCCTTGGAAAGTTTCAGGGAGGTTTTGCAGCCGCCTCAGAAAGCTGTGCGCTCGACACTATTGGAGCAGAATTCCTCAGGGATGTGAAGCCCGGCGAAATTGTTGAGATGACTGCTGATGAAATTCGCTCTTTACTGACTGTACCCTCCAGAAAGCTTGCCCACTGCATGTTTGAGTACGTCTATTTTGCAAGGCCAGACAGTGTCATTGACGGTAGGGAGGTTTACAGTGCCAGGGTAGCCCTGGGAAAAGAGCTGGCCAGAGAATATCCATGTGACGCGGATGTTGTATTTGCTGTCCCTGATTCTGGAAGGGCACAGGCCCTTGGGTTTTCCATGGAGTCGGGAATTGAATACAGTGAGGGGCTTATAAAGAACAGATTTTCAGAAAGGACTTTCATAATGCCAACCCAGGAACTGAGGAACAGTGCCCTGAAACTGAAGCTTAATGTTATCTCCTCGGAAGTGAAGGGGAAAAGAGTGGTTCTTGTTGATGACAGTATCGTGAGGGGAAACACCATGAAGAGAATAGTGGATCTTCTCAGAAAGGCAGGCGCACGGGAAATTCATGTCAGAATAGGGTGCCCCCAGATCATCTCTCCATGCTACTTTGGAGTAGACATGAAAACGAAGGATCAGTTCATAGCCGCTGGGAAAACTGTTGATGAGATTGCCAAAGAGCTTGAGGTTGATTCTTTAGGGTACATTTCTACAGACGGTCTTGTAAGGAGCATTCAGAAGGAGAAGAAGGACCTATGTCTTGCCTGTGTTACTGGAGATTACCCCATTAATGTACATGGTGTCCCCCAGGCTGGGCAGAGTGAACTGGAGAGATTTATTCAGGAAGAACAATGATACTACTTTTTTTTCATAGACCTGGCAATCTTCTCCCTTAGAGGCTGAAGATCCAGAACTGCACCCGCCATATCCGCCCTTATAGTGAGGGCTATCTGATTAGCAGCAACTCTTGCAACTCTCCCTCTATCCTTTGGCTTCAAAGAGGATAAGCCGGGGAATCTGAAGATAACACCATGTTTCGGGGGCAAAGTTCCACTGACTATGTGCTTGAACAATGCCTTCTCTGCACCAAGTACCTGTATGGAACTCCCAGACATTTTAGATAGATTCTCCAGGCTTCCTCCTTTTGAAAGAAGTTCTATTGCAAGATCCACTCCTGCAAGAGCAGATGTGTTGGGCATTATACCAGCTATCTCACCCCTCAGGAAATCAGTAATCTGTGATTTTAAGGAACAGAGTCTTATGGCAGTCTCTGATATTTCAGATATTATTTTTCTCGAATACTCTGGGAAATCTGCCCCTGAAAGGCTTCTGAAAAAGCCACATGGGTCATTGGCATTGTTCTTGCCTTCAATAAAAGGAGTCATAACCGTCATCTTCTCGAAGATCAGGTTGATAGACTTGTTAAGCTCGGGAATTAGGTAGTAGACCCTCCTCAGGTACTGGTCACGGGTGAACTCCTCCTTGATCCTTTCTTTCCCATATTCTATCAGAAGAGGCCTAAGATCCGGAATAATCCCCTCTTTCCCAGAGCTCTCTGGGATCTCGCCATTCCGAAGAGAGCCAAAAATTTCGATGTATCTGCTTTCGAGGTCTTTAAACACTATTTTCCGGCCATCCTTCAGGAGACCGTACCACTTCACCTCTTCCTTTGAGGCCTTTTCTTCCATTTCTCCCTCCTTTCCACATCTGGCCTGGTACCGTAACTTCCTTTATCTCTTTGATTGAACTGCTTTCTTTTCCTGGGTCCCTGATCAAATGCCCTCTTTTCCCTTACACTTTCAGAATTGGGTTTGGCCCTGGAATCGGCTGTCCTGTTTGTTTTTTCCTCCCGATGGCGCTTTACTTGGTTTTCAGGGGCAGGGATCATAATCCTATCAAAATCCACCACCTTCAGGTCTGATATTTTGTCGTAGTCCACAAGCATGATTCCGGTTCCCACAAGTTCGTTTCTGTCTGAGTATACACCAACTCTTTCTCCCTTGCGTGGATTGCCAAGCACAGCTCTAATTCCTCCGGGAAAAAGATCAGACCCCATTGATATATTCTTCAGGGAACTTGTTTTTACAACGATTTTTGGAAGATTCTTCATGGGATAATCCATCGGAAATAATCCCTTGATAGCCTGTGGTTCTCGTCCTTCCTTCATCAGCTGCACACAGTCCTTAAGATCCTGAAGTGTGAGCATCCCCATATCCTCTGTGAAAATTCCTGTAGATGTGCGTCTAAGTTCTGCCATCTGCGCTCCCACACCAAGAGCATAACCTATGTCAGTGCACAGTGTCCGTATATATGTTCCAGACTGACATCTCACTCTGAAAAGCACCAGCTTTTCAGCCCTTTCCATGATCTCCAGTTCATATATCTCCCTCTCCCTGAGGGTTCGCGCCACAGCGGATCGCATCGGAGGGATCTGATATATTTTTCCTGTGAATTCCTCAAAAACCTCAGCGAGTCTCTCATCCGAAACTTCATGATATAGGCGCATTACACAGACATATTCTTTTGCCTGCTCATGAATTATGTCTATGAGCTTGACAGCCTTGCCTGTGGCCATTACAAGTACACCGGTTACACCAGGATCCAGAGTGCCTACGTGCCCCACCCTCTGGATTCCCGTGATCTCCCTGACCCAATAATCAACCTGATGGCTTGTAGGGCCCTTGGGCTTGTCTATGACAATAAAAGAGTCATTGAATTTTGTTGCAATGTCTGATGGCAATTTCAGCTACCTCGTCCGCAAGCATATCGTCAGTGTTTATATATAGATCATAGAAGGAATGATCATAATAATCTAATCCATAAAGCTGAAGATACCTCGCATGCTCAGACTTCTCCCTTGCCCGAATTAGCTCTCTCAGTGAATCATCATCCGCTGGTGTTTCTCTGTTTCTCACCCTCTTAAATCTAACATTTTCAGAGGCGTCCAGGAATATCTTGAGGGCTTCTATGCCATTCTGGCTGCACAGCCACCCGGCAAGCCTTGACTCGAAAACAATGTTTTCATGTTCCCTGAGATAGCTCAACTGCATATTGTCAAGATCCAGATCTATCTCCCTGTGGCTTTCGCTGTATATATTGAATTCCTCCACCGTCATTCCATGTTTTTTAGCCTGTTCACGGAATATGCTTCCCCCGGAAAAAAAAGATAGATCCAGCTTTTTGGCTATGATCTTCCCAACTGTAGATTTCCCACTTCCAATGGGGCCACTAATTGTAATTCTCATTGAAAGCTAACTCTTTCTTCTCAAGTTTCTTGAGTTTATAGGTGAAGTCGAAGTATTTGATAAGCATGGTGGCGAGGTATCCTATAACAAGAGATGTAAAAGCATAGGTTATCATCCAGTATTCCGCAATGGAAATATGAGATGACACAACGTTAATGTTGAAATTCCATGGATATGCAACAATCTTGTAGTGAAGCTTGTCTATGAAGTAGTATACCCATGCAAACAGAAGCAGTGTGAAGAATGACAGAACCATTAGAGGCTTGGTGGTGTTCATGCTCTGCTGCATCTGCTCCGTACTCATCTGCATCCTCATCTTCTGAAGCTTCTGAATCTTGTCCTTTTCGTTTTTCCTGTATGCTTCTCTGAAAACCTTATTGAAAGCCTGTTGTCTCTGCTGTAGACGTCCCATCTTGATCCAGTCTGTGAAGAAATACCTGGGTATAGAAGTAACCAAACCTATCAGCACACCAACAAGAACAATTGTCAGCAGAGGATACTGATAGTTAAAGCCTATAAGGGGAATCAGCACTACCGAAAGAGCTCCTCCAACGTCGTTCCTCAGAGTAGCGTTGGAAATGATTGTTATGTTTACCAGAAGTATCAGCATATAAATCATCGTGAATGTCAGCTGAGACTTCTGTGCCTGAGCCTGTTCAGGGGACATTTGTGGCCGTGTGGATGTGCGCTGATTGTTAGGCATTCTTCATCAACCTGCGTACTATATTCTGTGCTGCTAATTCAGCTTTTCCATCCTCATTTTTTATCAGAGAAACTGTAGCGCCTGTGTATATTGAACAGGAAGCAACAAAGGACCTGTTGATTAACTGATGTTCAATTATGTCATCAAGCATTTCAGAATCTCTTGATCTGGTCCCATCAGATGTCCTTCTTTTAAGGATGGAATGTGGATCCGCTTCAATAACGAAATAAGCGGAACATTTGAGCTCACGAATAACCCATTCAGGCAACCCTGGCATATATCCGTCTGGTGTCTTGATGGTCATGTGTGTATCAATAACTACATTTTCCATCCTACCTATTGCAGCTGAGGCTTTTTTCTGGAGATTTATCTGCGTGTCTATGGGGAGTTTGCGAAGTTCATCTCTGGTTTTGACCAGGCCTATATCCCGTGCCATTTCGTACATCAGGGTTCCGAAATTTATTATTTCATAATCTGTCTTCTTTTTCAGCATTTCAAGGACAGTGGATTTACCCACCCCCGGAATGCCAGAGACGACTACACGCATCTAAGCACCTGCAAAGAACTGCCTGATTACAGGGTGCATCTCCATCATCTGCTCTTTTCCCATTGCCTCATAGAACTGTATCACAATTCCTACGGCCAGTAAGAGGCCTGTCCCACTTGTGTCCCCCACCGTCCCAATGAGGTTGGCCCCCGCCGCGAGTAAACCGACGATGGCACCACTGAATACCGTTATGGCAGGAATGTATTTCTTCAGAACCTTCTCAATAACCTTTGGATCGCGCCTGAATCCAGGGATCTGCATACCACTTGACATTATCTGCTTTGCTACCGCAGATGGCCCCATATTTGTGGTTTCGATCCAGAACTTCGCGAATATCACTGATGCAATTATCATGAATGCAAGGAAAACCAGTATGTGTATAGCTTCCTCCCAACCTGCATGACCAAACAGCACATTCTGATAGGAAGATGGCTGCAATATGGGAAACAGCCAGTCTGATAAACCGTTTGGAGAATACAGGTAGTATGCTAAACCAC
Organism: Thermoplasmata archaeon; assembly: GCA_021797525.1. Next base: position 14,278 of record JAJZZQ010000074.1, read on the forward strand.
CCATTGGTGTTGTGGATGATATTCCTGTGACCGAACTCACCTGTGCCGCTGTCGGATAAGAGCCTAAAAGGGGATTATGCCCCAGAACAGGAATTTTACTCAGAACCGGGGAGCTCCAGAAGAGCAGTGTCCACATTGACACATTGGCGAGCAATGCTGTTGCGAGTATGACCGGTATATTCGATGCGTAAAGCAGCTGCAACGGGTATCTTCCTCTTGCACCCCTCACACGCTCATGAGCGATTGGGAGCTCAATTTTGCTGCTCTGGAAATATGCGACTATAAAGAATATCAGAATCGTTCCAATAAGTGCTATCATGGGGTTCGGCTGCTGGAAAAGCACGCTGAGCACACCATTCGATAGAAGTGAACTGCCAGATGAATGAGTGATTATGAAAAGCATCTTTGGAAGAGCACCTGCCGGAGGATTGCTTAATGAAAGCGGTGCCCCTATTGTGGTTGGGATCCAGCTGAATGTTCCAGTCACAAGTTGTTGTGAAACTCCTGCTGCAATGAACAGTGATATACCGGAACCAATTCCATACTTGGACACCACTTCATCCATTAGGAACACTAAATAAGAACCAAAGAACAGCTGGAGCACAATTATTGATTCAGCAAGGAAATGGCCAAATCCGGGTGCAACAGCATTCAGGCTTGAAACAAGGCTGGCATCTGGAACTATATATCCAAAAGCCTGGGGTATGGCCTCAACGAATATCATAATTATTACCAGGAGTTTCTGAACGCCCTGATAAATAGCCCTGTCTTCTGAATTCTGAAGGTCAATGTTGAATATCTTTGCTCCTGCGAATAACTGCATAACTATACTTGCTGTAACGATAGGACCTATTCCAAGATCCATAAGAGAACCGCTGGCACCAGCAAATATGGCCCTGAATGATGCAAATACATCAATTGTCTGTGAAGCGTTCAGACCGTAGACGTAAACGTTTGTTAGGGCAAAATAGAGAACTACGACAAGAGCAGTCCACATCAATTTGTATTTGAATTTGACGTGCCCCTTTGCCTTTTTGACAGCCGGTAATTTGGATGTGAGATATTCCAGCCCATAAAGTTTGCTATTTTTTGGCCCATTATAGCTGAAAACAAGATAGCCTATAACAAAAACTGGTGCCAATAGCACTGCTGCAACTAATACCTGCAGGATTGGATAATGGCTGATGTACCAGAAGGCAGCAACCAAAAGCCCGTAAATAATTACGAGCGGAATGGCTACTCCCTTACGCCGCTGAATCTCCCTCATCAGTTTCTACCGTAATACCCTGAGCATTAAGCTTGTTTAATGCTTTTTCGGTCACCTTCGAAACTTTTATCACTGACTTCTCCCTAAAATCTCCTGAACCAAGAAGCTTGTCATAACCGGCCCCTTTGAGGTCGATGCTGAAAGTTCCATTCTCCTCTTTTGCAAATCCACTTTTTACAAGGGAATCCATAAGATTTGATAGTTCACCAAGTGTTATGGGAACAACGGGTTTTGACGGATGATGGCTTGTGAACCCGTGAACACCGAAATGATTACGGTCATATTTCAGAAGCCAGACAGAGTGGTGTTTTCCAAGACCTGCCATTCCGCTTCCACCTTTCTTTCCCTTTCCACGACCGGCCTTCATGCCACGGCCATAGTGCCCTCCTCTTAACTTCTTAGTTCTGGTCCTTACCATTCATATCAACTCCAGGCTTGATCATCCTCAAAATGAGAGTATTGATCTCCTTTCCTCTATAGCCGGCTGAACCGCCCTGCTGGAAATTCTTCCGTATTGCCTCGTATCCTCCTTTGGGTGGACTCAGGCGAATAACAGGAACTATGTTCTCTATGTCTGAAAATTTCTTTTTGCCTGTTACAAGGGCCTCGCAAGTGTCT
>JAJZZQ010000003.1 GCA_021797525.1 Thermoplasmata archaeon
GAACAGGTTGCCAACGATCTTCAAGACCGCTTCAGCTCCTGAGCGGGGATGGCCCAGCGGTACGGCGGCAGCCTGCTAAGCTGTTTCTCGAATGAGAGCGAGGGTTCGAATCCCTCTCCCCGCGCTTACTTTTACGTTCCCGCACATGCCCTCGAACCTGTTGACCCCCACATTCCCGCGTGTGTAGTACTGTTCAAGAACCTTTGAATTCTGCCTTCCAAGCGCTACCCGGTCAGAGTGGTCATAGGCTTTCGTACTCAGGGGTGAAATGTGCCCAAGCTGATACTGAACCTGTGCTAAGTCCATTCCCGCATTAAGCAGAGTGGTGGCAACACGATGCCTGAATGCATGTGAATGGAGCATGGGAACCCCTGCAGATCTGCCGATCTTTTTTATCTTTGTTCTCAGGTAATCTGGTGTGTTCCTTCCACGCTTTCCCGTGAACAGTGCCTTCTGGTCGGTGGCCATCCTGTATGTTTCCACATATTCCCTGACAATCCTGTGAACGAAATTTGGTATGCCAAGGGACCTTGGGGATTCATTCTTTTCAGCCCTTATATATATTGTCTCCTCCATAACATCACCAATATTGAGCCTTGCAATCTCACCGATCCTTGCTCCCGTGTATGCGCAGACATAGATCAGTGCCCGTGAGTATGCCCTGTCCGAAGGGTTGGGGATACTGTCCACATATCTGAAGACCTGGCGCATATCCTCATCCGAAGGCACCCATTGATCCGGTGTTCTCTGCTTCCTGAACTTGGGTACCTGAAGCTGGTTCCCAAGGAACTTCTGGAAATAGAAAAGAGCCTGAAGCTGGTTCTCCACTGTCTTGTGAACTCTCCCCTTCATTATCTGGCTCCTTGAAAACTTCAGAACATCCTCGTTTTTTGCGGCCACGACATCAAAGGTCCTGTTCATGAACTTCAGAGATCTCACTGCGGCTCTGGCACTTGTTGGTGAATATGTACCAGTGCCTATTGCCCATCCCTCAAATTCCAGGAGAAGAGTTTCAAAATCCTTGTCTGCCTCAATCTGACTCATTTGACATCCCTCACAAAAGCCCTGTCCTTTGAGTCGTATCTGTATCCGGCAATCTTCATGTTCTCGTTGAGCCGTTTGAAGTCTTCACCGCTCAGGATCCCCTTGATGAAGTATTCGCCCTCCTCTACTATGAGGTGATACTTCCTCTCAAGGCTTTTCAACAGAGTTGCCCGGGCTTCAGGGCTCATTTCTGTCTGTGCCTGTGGCTCATGATTCTCCTTGAGCCAGTAAACGTATGGGGATGCAGTTTTATCAAACATCATCTCCAGTTTCTGAGCATTTACGGCTCCGTCCTCTGATCTCAAGAATTCGGAGATCTCCTCATAGATCTGATTGAGATAGCGGTAATACTCCCTCCTTGATTTTTCAATATCCATCTTCTGTTCTGAAATCATAAAATCTCACCTACCATAATTCTGTTCTTGCATTTGCGGCACCTCAGAATGCCAGCAGACCTACCCTGCCTTTCCCATGTGTGGCCGCATCTTGGGCATGAGACATAAACACCTGTCGGGTATCTTGCCTTGCTGAGATGCTTTTCCCTTCTATATTCCTCAATGGCTCCCCGGGGAAGGATCAGGTTCCCGTTGCTGTCAAAAATATTCCTGCTGCCTGTAATCATTGAGATACGCTCCTTTCAAGTTCCTTCCTAACTACATATTTCACAAAATCTGCCACGGATGTATATGAGTGCCCTTTCCTCAGGGCTTCCTCAATCTCCCTGTAAAGGGCATCCGGAAGCGATACCTGCCTATATCCCTTCATTCTCCTCAACTCCTCTACCATGATTAGTAGAAATATTCTTTACAATATTAATCTTTCTACTATGTTTAGTGTAAACATACATCATAACATTTGATAGAAACCTATACCATACATGGTATATGGCTAAAGGATACAGGCAGGTTTCACTGCCTGAACCCCTGTATGAGCAGATGCTGGAATTCCTGAAATCACATCCTGAGTATACATCGGTAGCGGATCTGGTGAAGGAGCTTGTGCGAAGGGAGCTCAGAAATGAAAAGTGATTCATGGATATACCTCCACCATCCTCAGTTTCTGAATCCTCTTCTCAACCTTCCACCAAGCTGTCTCATAATTCGATATGGTACATTTCTGATATGCCCACCATCTCCTTCCTGATGAATCGGCAAGGCCACCGGAATGCGGATATCCGTACCATGCCCCTACATGCTCCTCATGTTCAGAGGATCCGCCGATGCATAGGAATGACTTTCCTGATGTTCTGAAAATGAGATCGGCAATCTCACCTCCCATGTCCGGTGTGAGGATGCGCTCTTCAGGGAGAATTTTCTGTTTCTTTTCCTCACTCCTGACATGGGAAAGGCACACAGGCCCAATTTCTCTCCTTACGGATTCAGGATCGGTGAGTTCCCTGCCGCAGTTTATGCATTTCATTCCTCATCACTCCAGAATCTGTCCAGGGTCTCCTGCATTTTCATTTTACGCTGCTCTCTTGCCACTTTCATAAGATCATAATTCATCTTCCTGTCATCCTCCTGTACTGTTTCCATCCACTCTTAACAAGTGTCAGATAGAGGTCCCATATGTCTGAAAGCAGTGGTATCATGGTTCAGCCTCCAGGTTGCATCTGTGGTATTCGATCCTGTTGTATGCTTCGATGAACTTCTTTCTGTCAGGACGTGTCCATTCGCTCTTGTGGCTGTTTTGTATGGGTGCTTCGATCAGATGTATTCTCTCAAGATGCCTTTCCCTTGAATTGTAAGACATAGTCTTTCGGCAGAGCCTGCATTCCCATCTTCCATTCCCTATGAGTGTGTAATAATCCCTGTAGTCGGATGTCATTGCTGAGCCACCCTCACCATAAGCCTTGAGCCATCCGTTTCTACAACAACCTGCTGTTTGTCTTTCCATCCTATCTCCTGGGCAATCCTCTTGGGAAACCGGATAATGAGACCAGGAGATTTCCTGTCCATATGCACTGTAGTTACAGCTATCATCTCATCCTCCATTTCATCACCTTTCGTATGAAACTATAAGAAAATGAAGTTATATTAATCTTATGATTTCGTATGAAATTAACATACCTTATTAGGATTTGTCTTATTTCATACAAATGGAAAAGAGGGGAACTGGCAGTTTTCATATAGGTACCAGAGGTGAAGGTATAATCTACGTATCCAAGAGGCTCATGAAGGATTTTCCCCTTGATTCCGGAGACCAAGTTAGAATAACTGTCACTGACGATGGAAAACTCATTGTTGAAAAGCTCTGATTTCACTGAAACACCTCCTCTGCCACTCCCACAGGGAACTCACCATACAGCTTGACATACTTCCTGAGAAGCCTGTCCTCCTTGTGGTATGAGTATTTGAGTATGGCCTCAAACCAACTGTTGCTTCGCACACTTTCTCTGAGAGGCTTCAGGTATACAAGCGTCTCCTGAATCTCCAGGATCCGGTTCCTCAGGTTCCTCTTTTTCTTATCGCTGGAGGAAAAAATTTGTATGTGCAGGCTATTCTTTATACGGTTGCTCAAACCATTCATTTTTTCCGTTTTCATTTAAAAATACCTCCGTTGGCTTTCTCAAGTTTTTCCCTGACAGCCTCTAAAATAAACTGCTGTCTGGACAGATACTTCCCTGTTGCTTCACTGCTGATGGCTTTGCTCAGCTCATCAGGCAATACAAGTGTAAGTTTCTCAGACATTCATATACACCGTTTAGACATCTATAAACATCTAAACACTTGCAATTATTTAAACGTTATCAGTATATAAACTCAGATGCCTAAACAGTCAGTAAAACTAACTTTACAACTTCCGGAAGGCCTTGCCAAAGAAATTAACGAGATTGTGGAAAAACATGATCTTTGGATGTCGTCCCAGGATTTCATCAGGGAGGCTATTAAGGAAAAAATAGAACGATGGTACAGGGATCATGCTGTGGGGTGAAATAGGTGGTTGCGACTAGTGAATCTAAAAAAGAAGGACCGAAGGAAATAGATAAATTAATAGATTTTCTTGAGGATTTCACTAATGAGACTGAAGATAATAAAAAAAATACTCATCTGAAATTACATGGGCATTTAGTTTGGAAGGAAAAAGACAAAAGAGATAAACAAAAAAAACAAGATAACAGCAATGCGAATGATAGAACAACTACTGAGAGTTTTAAATTCAATACAACTGATTTTTTATTTCGTGATAAAGTAAGGAAAGATATCGCAAATACCATTAAAGACAAATTATCAGACATCAAAAAACATAAAGAAGAAGAAGAATTTCAAGTTAATAAGAGACTTCCATCAGATTCATACGGTTATCAAAATTCATGGGGGAAGAGTTATAATGCACTTTTTTCCTACATAGATGTCTTATCTAACTCATCAACCTCTACAGATAAGAAAGGCCTATTGAAGGAAAACAAAAACAGTGAGAAAAGAAATCAAGACATTTCCTCTTTTACAATACGATTTCTCAAGAATACAGGTAACGGAAATGAGGAGTTAATTTTCATAAAATTATTAAATTTAAAACACGCATTATCTAAATCAAAGAGGAAAATCATCTTAAATTTGGACCAATTATCAAATTCACAGAGTCTTGTTGATTCCGTAATTATCGAACCAGATAACTTCGATTGTGCAGTATTCGGTGATAAACTCTTTGTATTCCATCCGGTAAATTTCTATTATTTATTTGTACCAACAGATATCCTGAAAGAAAGTATCTTAGAAAAAAGGGAGGAGATCGGAGAAACTATCAGTGATCCAGATATGCTTATATCCGCTGCCAACAGACCTTCAAAGGTAAGGGATCTTTACTATTTCGTATCACAAGGATCAAAGATACCTGAAAAGGAGGAGATAAAGAAAGATCTTGAAATTCTTAATCAATACGGCGTTAAGGAAAAGCTGTTTAGTATAACGGAAGATAACAAAATAACATGTACAGAGGAAAATGCATCCCTTGTATTGTCCTATATCTCTAAGAAGCTAGGATTACGAATCTCAGACAAGAGACTGTTAAACGTAGAGGCGTCAAGCCAATTATAGACTCACTCCTTTAGGTAATAAAAGTAGCTATCTATCTGCAGCATTGAATATTTATTACTTCTCGGATTTTTTACAGGACCACCCGTTATTTTACGAATGAAATACCCAGTACTTTCGTCTTCAAGTTCCATCGAGTAAACCCTATACCCAAATAGCATTAGGAAGGGATTGAACAGCATTACATTCCAACTGAACGCATATAAGCCAAATATTGTTACGAGAACCAGAAGCAACAACATACCCTTTAGGCCTCCCACAACTGCTACTGAGATAACTGACACAGCATAGGCCAAAATGTAACTGGAAATAACACTTGATATCTCTCTCGTTTCTTTAACACTTTTTTCATCGGTTGTCCTATCGGTATCAAGATGCTTAAGGTAAGTTAACCATAGGATAAACCCACAAACAGATATCGCTGTCATTGCGATTAGAAATGATGAAAATGCTTTATTCAAAAGCGTATTTGATCCATATGGAATACCGTAGATTATAAGTGATGCTATGAATGTAGGAAGCATATTAGACAGGTAAAAGAATATCTTCCGACTTAGCCCAATATTAGTCATACTATTGACTGACGTTGTATTCTAAATAAATATTTGTAGTTATGTGGATTGATAACATAAAAATAACAAACTTAAATAATTTAGGCAATAATTTAAAGGTCGCCCATGGTCTCTTCCAATTTTCTTAAAGCTCTGTCTTCCATTTCCTGCGCAATCCTCTTGGCTTCCTCGAGAGATTTTGCATTTTTCACTTTTCTGGCCAGCCTAAGTGTCGATTTGATATAGCCGTTATAGAATTCCATGTCAAATCTGTTCAAGGTGATCATTCCCCGAGCATCTCCATCTTTTCCCTGAGTGCAGCTATGAATTCCCTGTAGTCCCTGGATTCCCTGATGGCCTCCTCAATCATGTCTGAATCATGCATTTTCCGGTCATTCCATCCCTTCCTGTATCCTTCCTTTCTGGCCGCTTCAATAACGGCATCATCAATGTAGACAAGAGTTCCTTTGATATTCATGGGAGCTGCTGAGAAATTTATGTTATAAAAGGCGTCCTGTGCCGATGAAAAATGAGCAAAAAGAGAATTTATGGCAACTTCAGTATACCGGTATACCCTCCCAAGGACACTGTTCCATGTTTTCATGCCTCATACTTTCGCAATTGTGTAATCCCCGGTACCCTTTGGCCTTACAAGGACCCAGTGGAAGAATGTCCCTGATTCGAAAACTGCCAAGTAGACCTGCATTATAAGCTGGTTCAGCCTCTATGACCGTATTGGAATTCAGATGAAATTCCAGACATCCTGTGTGTATGGCAGAAGATGCCTGACAGCAACACTGTTCTCAGTCTTTCTTGCGATTTCAAATATGATGGAGTAGTATTCATATATGCTGGCAGAGGGAAGGAACACGGTGATTTGCAGTTTCTCTCCGAATGGTTTGATGAAGAATCTTGTCCTCATTATGTGCTGTTCATTGGCCTTATCCCTGACCATGGCGAAGAATGAATTTCTCATAACCATGGTATAGATGCCATCTTCAGGTGATACTGGTGAAATACCCTCAACATTTCCATGTATGGGGTTGCCTGAATACAGGACTGTGGAGAATAGCCCGTCATCAGCAATGCTGTTTGTGGCCTCCGCAATTACGTCACCTGAAAGTATGCTCCTGATTGATTCCTCCTCCCCGTTAATAGGGATATCGTATGAAATCAGCGAAACCGGGTACTCGCTGTTTATGAGATCCATTATTTTTGTTATTCCGGGACTCGGGCCAAGCCAGTCCACCCTGGAATTCATCCCGTCCGCCGTATATTCCGCAAGCAGTGATGAGACCGCATAAGCCTGGCTGCTATGGAACCTTGCATATATGTTGATGAATCCGCCGCTCATGTCTGATCTGTTGACAATGAACGATGGAAGATGTATCAGCTTATTTATGACAGCCAGATCCTTCACGTTGTTGATCCTTGTATCAACAACGAAGGAATCCTCTTTCTCTACTGCATGGAATCTGCTGAGCAGAAGGTTTATCTTTGTATTTTTAGAATCCCTTGGAAAATATGTCGACATCCATGATTCCCCGTTCTTTCCGTAAATGAAGACAGGAAGTTTTGTTGTCATGTCGGCGATGGCGCTGAAGAACTCAGTGTTCTGCCTGACCCTCAGGACAAGCCTCATGTCAAGCTTCCTGTCTATGTCCCTTACCAGCACTCTTGTTTCATGACCATGAACGCCTTAAAATTTTCCCTTGCAGCATACTGAAACCTTCTGAGTCAATAGGACGGGCTGAAATCTGTAAGGTTGTATCCCATCAAAATTCGTAAGTTACCTATTTTTCATATGCGATATATTGCACAGTTTTGGAGGAAGCACTATAACATTCTACAGTTGTCACATTCCTTGAGCACGTACAATGTGGCAGGCTCAGGATAGATTCATAAGAGTGATGGGTAGGAAATAACATTAACCATTTTTATAACATATAAACAGGGCAAGACCATGGCAAAAAATATTTACACTTGGATATACACGCAAAGAGTGAGTTGATACGAGTGAACAGATCTCAAATTTAGCCAAGGAGTCTGAACTTCCAAGACGCCTTTCATTCAGGGATGTCTTCTTTCTTTCCTTTGGCGGAATGTCACCGTTACTGAGCCTGTTGACTTACGGAGCGGTCGCACTTTCCTATGGGGGCTTTCTTTCGCCACTAATAATAATAATTGGCACCCTGCTTGTGCTGATCAATGGTCTCGTGGTAATGCAGTTGTCCAGAAGGTTCAGGACATCTGGAGGATACTATACTTATGCTTTTCAGGTCCTTTCAGAAAGGGTCGGTTTCAGTACCGGATGGGTATACCTGTTCTATTCCCTGCTATTTGGCCTGGCATATGTGATCGGGGCAGTATATGTGGTTTCGGCGATTTTCGGTTTCCCAGTCTACCTCACACTTTTCGTTATTGTTTTGCCAGCCTCTTTTTTCCTTATTGTGGGCATTAAGCCATCGGCAAAATATGCGATATATACAGGTATAATCGAAATAGGAATTATTCTGTCCATCATAGTTCTATCATTTTACCTGACGGGAGGTTCTGCCTATATACCAAGCCCAGGCACAATGCACATTACCGGAGGAGCATTTGCACTGGGCATTCTTTTCGCCATGGGAATTCCTACCGGTTACGGGGCCATTGCACCCATTTCCGGAGAAGTAAAGAATGCAGAGAAAGTCGTGGGACTTTCTGCCATTTCGGTAATACTTACCGGAGGGTTGCTGGCAACTTTCTTCATCTACGCCATATCCAACCTGCTCTTCCAGAATAATATAACAATTCCGTTCGGGATTTCCGGTCTGCCTGTCCTTTCCATCCTTTCAGCGCACTTCTCCGTATACAGCAGGTACATAATTTATGCGGTGTCTATAGCAGCGATAAATGACGGGCTCCTTGCAATCCTGTCCTTCGGCTCTGCAGCTTCTAGAACCATATTCAGAATGGGGTTTGACAGGACTTTCCCTGTTTTTTTTGCCAGGAAGCTTAAGGAGCAGCCAGTAAATGCAAATTTGACAGTCTCAGTTGTCATAATAGGAATTCCTTCCATTATGCTGGCTTTTCTTCCCGCCTATGCCACCTTCATAATTCTTGGAACAATTGCTTCCCTCGCAGGTCTTTTCATCCACGTTATGGCAGGAGCAGCACTGATGAGGATCGGTATCCGCAGAGGGAGAAGACTCATACTTAGGGGTACAAAAGGCTTGTTGCATCTCGTTGTTAACTATAAGGAGGCTTTATTGGCTGGCGTAGCAGCTCTTATCACTTCGGTGGAACTAGTATATTCAGCTTACTCTACCTTGGTGGTATATTCAACTTTCTTTCTGATCTGGATAGTAGCCGGATACATAATCATGGACATAAGGGATATTATGTTGAGGACACCTAATTTAGCAAAGCTAACCAGGGGGGAAATATCTGTAGCTGAAAGATTTAAGGACCTTACAAGCTTAAAGATAAGAAGTGCTCTTCCTGATGTGGTGTTAGGTATGAATGATTCAGTAAGGACAACAATAGAAAAATGTGTATCTATGGATTCCCCCGGGGCAGTTGTAATTGATCAAAACTCTATGCCTATTGGTACTTTCATCCTGAGTGATGTCTTTATGCTCTCCGAAAGGGATCTGAGTAGAATGAAGGTGAAAGACCTCTGGCTGGAGCGGCCCGTTACAATAGGTATAGATAGTGATGTTACAGATATAATACAGACATTCAAGGAGAGCAGGGTTCCAATACTGTCCATTGTAGATCTTCAAGGGAAGTTTGTAGGAACAGTTAGAGAAAGAGAGGTCATTATGTCGCTGGGAGGGTTCGCGCAGGAACAGCGGCCTGATAATTCAGACACTTCGCAGCATTGAAGGATTCGATGCAATTTACATTAAACAGCCCCTACCATTCGTCCTTACTGATGAAGAGCGATGAGTGGCTCTTAAAGGTCTTTCAACGATAAAAATGCAATTGATTCTATGATTAACCCAAAAACCTGTCTTTCTACAAATATTCAGAGAAAAACCCTAGAAGTGATATCTCCCATATACTGTCTTGAAAACTGACAGGGTGTAAAACATCCAATGGAAGCTGTGGCTAAGACCAGAAATATTAGGTAGGGTAGTGAAGAAAGTGTTGTTAGAGTTTGCTGAAAAAAGTGAAGTATGAAAACTTGGATTTATCTGCTGGAAAATTCTTTTAAACACTCCTATGTTTCCCCACAAAAGATTTCCAGTGGACAAATAAGATGAGGACAAAAGCCCATAACTCAAAGGTTTTCGTTATGTTTTCAAGAAGGAACGATACCACGGAACCAAAAGTATAACAGATACAGAAATGATCTTTTCTTTCTATGCGTCTGTAACATGCCAAAGTCTAATCCTTTTACCTTATGACCTTGGCTTCAAGGAAGCGTCAAGGAAATAGGGAAGAACGGCAATCAGATCAGGAGATTTGAACCATCCACCAAGATGTGTTCAAATAGTGGATACCCAAAGGCAGAAATGAAAAAGTCTCAATAAGCAAGGGGTTTTCTAAAAACATACCACTATAACCTCTCTTTTTTAGGACACATTAGTCAATAATCATGAACAGTCCAATAATATAGATGACTATCAGGTTTCCCGAAGGGAGATTCACTCACCCTCTATCAACCAGCACAACTTTTAGGACCCTGTGTACAAAGGCTAGATAAGTCCTAAAACATTCTGTTCTATAATGTAAACCTCAACAGTTTTTTCACAAGGTTGAAAGAAACTTCTCAATTGACAATTGTAGTTTAAGCTGAATGTTCGCAGAATAAAGTAGACATTCGTCAATGAATTGATATCTAAAAATATCAAGTAAAATTACAAACCTGAAAGAGTGTAGGAACACCTAAAATTAAATAGAAATTCTGGTACTGCCCCCAAAAACTGTGCCAGAGGTTTTGCAGTATTCTGGTTAGTGGTCATTTACTCTGTCATATATCTTCCGGTAGACTGCAATGCTGTTGTGGAAATGGTTTATAATTTGTATATTCAGGCTAAGTGCATCCACATAAGTCGTTCCGAAAAAGAACATCGAATACTGAGTATTGTTGTGTATTAAACCGTCCAAGTATGCAATGGATATGTTTGTTGCGTTATGGATGACCTGTGCCTGTGCAAGTGCACTTGCCACAGTGATGTCCGGGTCTACCCCTGAGGCCGAATCGTTCCTCACGTTGAACAGGTAGGGGGAATCGTTGGTGGACTGTCCAATGAGGTATGATCCAATAGTGGCGTTGCCCAAGTGAGCCAAATCCCCGTTTGCCTGGTATGGGAAAAAGGCCTGCCCAATACCGGTTACAACAACGGGATATACCACCCCGCAAATCACAGCAAGTACAAGAGCCATTCTCAGTGTGCTAGAAATCAATTTTCCTCCTTTCATACCATGCCTCCAATAATTACTAAAAACATTGCTATCAGTTTGATTGCCGCAAATGGCAGCAAAACTCCTCCAACTCCATAAATGAACAGGTTCTTAAGGAATATTCTGAGTGTGCTCTGCGGCTTGAATTTTGTTCCACGTAGAGCTATTGGTATGAGTGCTGGAATAACTATCGCATTGAAAATCAGTGCAGAAAGCACGGCAATATGCGGTGTTAGTCTGAGGATGTTCAAAGCACCAAGTGCAGGGATACTTGCAAACATTACAGGCACTATAGCAAAGTACTTGGCAACATCGTTGGTGATGCTGAATGTCGTCACCGCACCCCTTGTCATCAAGAGCTGCTTCCCCAGCATGACAACATCAATGATCTTTGATGGGTTTGATTCTAGGTCTACCATATTAGCAGCATCCTTGGCTGCGAAAGTTCCCGACGCCATTGCAAGACCGACATCCGCGGCAGCAAGAGCTGGAGCATCGTTCGTGCCATCCCCTATCATCGCAACAACCCTGTTCTCGGCCTGTTCATCCTTTACTTTCTGGTACTTGGTCTCAGGCTTGGCCTGGGCAACAAATTCATCAATCCCAACCTCACCCGCTATGCTTCTGGCCGTAAGTGGATGGTCCCCGGTGATCATTACCGGTCTAATCCCCATCCTCCTAAGTCCCAGAATTCTATCCCTGATTCCAGGTTTGATCACGTCCTTGAAGTAGATTAGCCCGATGATGTCACCGTTCACGGATACTGCAATTGGAGTCCCTCCTTCAGATGTGATTTTTTCCACGGTCTCGTCATAATTGTCAGGGCATGATCTTGCAGCTTCCTTTATGGCCTCAGGTGCACCCTTGTAAATGGTCGTTTCCTCTGTCAGACGAGTCTGGAGCTCGAATTTCTTTCTGAACCTGTGCCTCTGGAAGATTTCCCTTCCCCCCTTTGGCAATGTGAAGTCATCAGAGTCAACAAGAGTTATTCCACTTCTCCTTGTTACTGCGCTAAATTCCTCATGGACACCCTCCCTCAAGGCGTCATACTCCTTTGGGACGAACTTTTTCGTGAAAGCTAGTTCCGCTATGCTCCTCCCTTCCGGAGTATCATCATTCCACGATGAAAGGAAAGAAGCCTCGGCTAGTTCCCGCTCAGTGTGGTTTCCTAAGGGAATAAACTCATGGGCACGCCTATTCCCAACAGTTATTGTTCCGGTCTTGTCAAGGAGTATTACATCTGCATCTCCTGCTGTCTCTATGGCTTTTCCGGATTTAGCGATTATGCTATTTCTGGACATCCTGGTTATTCCAGATATACCTATAGCGGGTAGCAGTGCCCCAATTGTGGTCGGCAACAGGCAGACGTATAGAGCTATAAGCACGGACAGATCGGCTCCGAGGTTAAGCAGAAGAGAGAGTCCTATTAGTGCCACCAGGATTATTGTAAACACACCTGTAAGCCCGATCAGCAAAATCGATAGAGCCACCTCATTTGGCGTCTTTGGCCTTTCAGAGGATTCAACCATCTTCACAAGCTTGCTTATATAAGTCTCGTCAGGGTTGACATTAACAACAGCAACTATGGAGTCGCTGACAACCGTAGATCCCCCAATGATAGTGTCTCCCTTGGACTTCCTCACCCCTGCAGATTCTCCAGTGAGAAGGGACTCGTCCAACATTGCAATTCCCTCTAAGACTTCAGAATCAATTGGAACCAGATCGCCTTTCTCAATAAGGATGATATCTCCCTTTCTCAGCTCAGAGGATGCGACAGACTCAATTGTTCTCTCACCGTTTTCCTTTACCAGTATCCTCTTGGCAATTCCTTCTTTTTCCAGTCTCTTCAGGCTGGCTGCTGATGCCCTGGATCTGGCCTCCGCAAATGAATCAGAAATGGTGCTGAACCATACAGTTACAAAGAGTATCGCGGTGACATATGTATAAAAAACTCTGTCATTCTGGTGTGCTAAGCCAGGAAAAGCCCCTGGTACTATTGTCATGAGTAAAACTATCAGGAAGGAAAGTTCAACCACGAACATGACCGTGTTATCTATGAGCCTCACCGGGCTCATTCTTGCGAGTGAATCCTTTAACACAAATGACCAGTTGATTCGCTCTTCACGAGTTTCATTTCTGCTATGCTTAAAGGGCATTTCTTATCTCCTCCAGATGCATAAGAATTGGCCCAACAGCAAGGAACGGGAAAAACGTTAGTACGGCGAGTATGAGGATACTGAAAATGAGTATTGCGGGGAAAATCAGGTTATCTGTCCTCAAAGCTACTTCTGTGCTCCTCTTCTTGCCAGACATTCTTCCAGCTATGGCCAGCATTATGAATATTGGTATGAACCGGCCAGCCCACATCACTATTCCAGTAGAAACATTGAAAAAGACAGTGTTTCCTGTGGATCCCAAGAAATCTGAGCCGTTGTTTGCCGCAGCAGAAGTGTATTCATAGAATATCTGCGTGAACCCAACAGGTCCATTTCCAAGGCCTATAGTGTGGACTGCACCAATTGCATAGGCAATGACTGTTGGGACAAGGATAATTATTGGATGTGATAAAAATGCTATAATTGCTAGTTTAACATCATTTGCAGTGATTTTGGCTCCAAGATATTCCGGGGTTCTACCTGCCATAAGGCCAACAATGAACACGGTTATTATCACGTACATGAGCATGTACATGGCTCCAACTCCTACCCCTCCGGGGGTTGCCTGAATTATCATGCCCATGAAGGCTGCCAGTATCACAAGTGAATGCATTGCTGCAAGGGATGTGTTTACAGAACCGGTTGTGAAGGCAGTGGTTGTTACTATGTATAAGACTGTGGAGAAACCCCCAAACCTTGTCTCCATTCCCGGGCCTAATACAGTAACAGGAATCAACGCAACTGCAAGGTCAATGGCGTATAGGCCGTAAGATGCAATTAGAATAGTTCTGCCTTCTCCGTTCTTATGCAACATTTGTCCGAAGAGAAATGGCATTGAAGTAGGAATCAGCATCATGGCCCCAAGTTCAATGTAATTGGTAAGGGGACTGGGGTTTTCAAATGGATAGGCCGAGTTTGCCCCGTAATATCCGCCCCCGTTTGTTCCAAGTTGCATTATTGATACAAGCGATGAAACTGGTCCTACTTTTATGAGTTCAAAACTTCCAGAGAGAGTCCTTACAAGACTGTAACCTGAAAGGGATTGTGGTATCCCAAGTCCGATAAGAAGTAAGGCCAGAATAAGAGTCAGGGGGAGAAGTACCCTTGTCATAGTCCTCACCATGTCTGTATAAAAATTCCCGAGATTCCCGTCTCCACCTTTTTTTCCTGCAAAACCCCTAAAAATGGCCACAGCCACCACAATGCCAGAAGCTGCAGAGGTGAATTGCAAGAACTGAATTCCCACCATCTGCCCGATGTATGACAATGTGGAGCCTCCGTTATAATGCTGGAGATTTGTGTTGGAGGAGATAGACATTGCTGTGTTAAGTGCTAATGACCAGCTCATTCCGGGGAATTTCATTGGGTTCAGGGGAAGTGCCCCCTGAAAAGTAAGGACAACGAATGATATTGCAGCAGAAAAAACAGTGAATATAAAGAGGCTGAGAAAATACTCCTTCCAGTCCATGCTTTTGTTCCTGTCGAATCCAAGTATACGATAGATAATGTTTTCCACTGGATTCAGTATTTTGTCTAGAAAAGATTTCTCGTTTCCATAGACCTTTTTCAAATATTTTGAGAGGCCCCAAGAGAGGGCAATTATCGTTGCCCAAACTAGTGCAGTGATAAGGAGATAACCTGCCCCTATCATGACGGCCTACCCTCCCTCTTCCCAAAGTATATCAGCATTGCGTTTTTTTCTGAGTTTACATCTTTATGACAGTTAAAATTGTCTTGCCTATAAATAAATATTTTTCGTATATTTATATTAATATATTGTACACATTTTTTATTGTAAAGACGGCACATAATACTACCCCCATAATCAAATCCATAACGAAAATGACTTCAAAATAGCGTAATCTATCGTTCCCTATTTTCTAGGGAAGGAGGATTGGCTCGTGGGCCCTTGGCAGCGCTTAAAACTATTGAGCTGACAACACTTTTCACACCGGGAATTTTCATAATCTTGTTTTTCAGGATATCTCGGAATTCTTCTATGCTTTTGGAACTAACAACAGTAGCTATGTCAAATTCTCCCGTCACTTCGTAAACCTCTAGGACAGCGTCGATCATACAGAGTTCGCGGGTAACCTCTTCTATTCTCATAGTGTCTACAAAAATATCGACAATCGCCGTCACAGGTTTTATGTTTCCAGATTCTACTCCAACGGTCATCGCTCTGCGAAGTTGATTGTTTTGGGGTATTAATATGTTTTGATATTTATTTTCAAATAATAAGATAATTACTATTTTCGCGAGCTCCCTAGAAGAATATATAAATACTGTAATCGTCGTTATTATATATGGCAGCAACATCATACTTAAGTAGGTCTACCAAGCTGCTCAGTGAATCAAATGCTGAGTATAGGTATCACTCCTCTAAAGCACGGGAGTCTCATGTTTCCCTAATCGTCGCTCATAAGTCGAACATTTCATGAAATTCATGAAATGTGAGATGTCATGAAAAAAGTTCTTTTGACCACGCTTTCATGACGATGTTAGCGTGAGAGCCGGAGAGGCAGCAGAGTTTAGTCTTGACCTGCGAGGTCGTACTTTAGATTTGCTGCCCTTCG